>CAXUGH010000271.1:6974-7467 GCA_964250365.1 uncultured Ktedonobacteraceae bacterium | reverse complement strand
GCGTATCGGGATCGGCAGCAATTGCGTTATTGTAGTCCATCAATACATGCGAGAGCGCATCAAGAACATCATGTTGCGCTCTCTGCTCGACCTGTGCCTCCCACGTTCGCATAAAGGTCTCACTGCATTTTTTCATCACTTCTATAAAAAGACCTTTTTTGCTCCCAAAATGCTTGTATAGCATTGGCTCTGTAACACCACTGGCACGCGCCAACTCGCCCGTACTAGCATCGAGGTAGCCGTATTGCGCGAAGACTTTGCGGGCGTGAGCAAGAATAAACTCACGCCGCTCTTCGCCACGCATCCTTGTCCGTTTCTCTATTGCTTCTGTTCCATCAGTAGACATATATTCAGCGCTCTTCCAAAAATTTGTTAGCACTAACTAACTTATAGGGAAGTATACATTGAAGAAATATGTTTGTCAAGAGGATGATTTTATTTTTCGTAGGGACCAGATGTATCGCGTCCGGTGGCTCGGATATTAACGGCGCGG
>CAXUGH010000271.1:0-6964 GCA_964250365.1 uncultured Ktedonobacteraceae bacterium | reverse complement strand
GATAAATCACGCGACGGACGCGATACATCTGGTCCCTACGAAAACCATAGTTGCCTATACGCGCGAGTAATGCCAACTGACCATTTCGCCGTTCGAGAACGGCATGATGCCGTGAAATGGACGAGGGTCATCATCGAAGACCATTGGCAAGAAGTTGTGGTCGCTAGGCCAAAGCGAGAGCGTCGGTATCGCATCAAGCGGCACCCATTCGAGTGTCCCCTCATGATTGCCCGCTAGCACCTCGCCATGCCAGTCATCTATACGAAAAATAAAGCCAAACCAATCCTCGCCATTCTTGCCGAAGCCGGGCCATGAGATGGTACCACGCAACACGGCATGGTCAACAAACAGTCCCGACTCCTCCCGAATCTCGCGGCTCAGCCCACTTACCACATCCTCGCTCGCCTCTAGCTTGCCACCCAGACCATTGTATTTCCCATAGTGAATGTCGTCGGGACGCTTGTTGCGGTGTATCATCAACACGCGCTTGCCATCCGGCGACAGGATATAGCCTAGAGTCGCCAATACCGGTGTGTATTTCATAATTACCTCGTGTTTTTACAATATTACAGGAGTATGTACAGGAGGCAAACTCTTTTCTAGCTGATAGCGATTTGACTCTAACCAGGGCGGTAGTTTGAGATGTGAACCGAGTTCGCCAGGGGCTTCATCGACGGCGAAACCAGGAACATCAGTTGCAATCTCGAAGAGGACGCCGCTTGGCTCACGGAAGTAGATTGAGTGAAAGTAGGTGCGATCCAGTTGCGGCGTCACATTCGCGCTGGTAGACGCCAGTTTCTGCCGCCACTGTAGCTGCTCTTCGTCGTCAGGAGTGCGCCACGCGACGTGATGCACCGAGCCAACCGCCACTGTGCCCTGTGCCTCTGCTGGGAGGTCCAGCAGGTCAACGAAGGCACCACTACCAGCGTTCTCGCCTCTCCCAACCTCGTAGCGTTCGCGGTTGTCTAGTTTCGCAAGCGAGCGAAAACCGAGTACTTGTGTCAAGAGCGCGACGGTCTGTTCTTTGCGCGTAACCGAGAGCGTAACGCTATGAATGCCACGAATAGCATACTCAATCGGCACTGAACTCGTTGTCCAGCCTGTACGCTGTTCCGCTCCTTTGTGAGCCACCAACTCAAGCCCTAGCCCTTCGGGATCGGCGAACGCTAACACCTGTTCATCGAAGCGCGACGTAGGTTCCTTAGCCTCGATGCCATGCTGCGCCAATCGCTCACGCCAATACGGTAAGGCATTCTCTGCTATCACGAACGATATCGTCGTCACCTGTCCCGTACCGCTTTCTCCTTTTGGAGCGTCAGGCCACGCAAAAAAAGTGAGAATGGTGCCAGGAGTGCCCAGATTGTCGCCATAGTAGAGATGATAGGTATCGGGCGCATCAAAGTTGACCGTCTTCTTCACCAACCGTAGCCCCAGCACGCCAACATAAAAGTCAATATTTCTCTGTGCATCGCCCGTTATCGCTGTCACATGGTGGATGCCAAATAGTTCGTTCGCCATGATTCGTTGCGCTCCTTGTGGATGTGTATTTGTCTTAGAATACCATATCATGCTTTTATGATAAAATGCAGACAAGATGCAGCTATGGAACGACCTCGAAGACAACTCACAACTTCCCACTAGTGCGGGACGCGGACGAATACGCCGTCTCACGGAACCCGTTGTCTTTGCGTCCTTGCGCGAATGGCTTCTCGATAAGTATGTCGCGGACTACTGTCGCTCGCTTGCGGCGACGCGCATCTTCAAACGCTGCTATTTCGTCGATGGCTTGGGGGGAATAGCGAAGGGACGTAAAACTACTACTGCACCCACGCCTTCAACGTTGGAGCAGGTAGAAGATTTGGCACAATTATTGGCACAGGCAAATAAGCCAATTGCTCTTTATAGCCTCCTGTTGACGGCAGGGAGCAGTAGAGCGCGGCAGGGAAAAACAAAGGAGCCAACTCTACCCGAAACAGGCGGTATGTTCAACACCAGTTGGTTAGAGGTTGCGCCGCAGGTTATGCAAAGAATTGACCAGTCGCCAGCGGTCTTCCTACTCAATCCATTTGGACACACTATGTTTACGGGCGACGACCTTGCCCTGCTCTACAAGCGCACCGCTCCGACTGAACTCTGTCTTCTGCTCTCGCACAAGCAGTTGGAGAAGCTGTTTCTCAATGCGACGCTCTCGCCAGCACTCGCTACAGCTCTCACAGCAACATTGCGTACAGACCGCTGGAAGACGCTTTCGACAGAGGAAAGTGAGCGTAAAAAGACAATTGCTAGCATCATCGATCTGTTCGTCGCCTCGCTACAAAAACATTTCGTGTTACCTATTCAGCAAATCACGCTTCCCCTTCTCACGCGTCCTGGCATCGTCGAGGACATTCCCTACACGCTCGTCTTCGCTACGCGCCGCCAGGACAGCTTTGCCAGCATGAACGATGCTCTCTGCCGCTATCAACGTGTTGTGTATGAGCAGAGACATCGTGGCGTCCTGAGCGAAGAATGGTTTGAGCGGCAGTATCGAGAGCGCGTCGAGCAAGAACGAGTTCGACTACAAGAAACCCTATTGCAACAGGGACGGGCGCAACGCATAAGACGCTGGTCTGATTTACGGTTACAGGTGTTACGCGCGAACTTTGGGCGTTTCCTGCTCCACGACTACGATATGCTATTACAGCAACTTCTACAGCAGGGAGAAGTACGTGTCGAATGGCGGCGTTTACCAACTGAGGGAGAAGAGAATAGGCTTCCTGGCAACGATGACACATTACTGTGGAATGTTGAAAGAAACGTGCAAAAAGAAAGAGGCGGTACTAGGGGGAAACACTGAGCATGGGGACACTCAGTGTTATAGTAACACCTCCTAGAATAGTGTACGATAAAAATTAGAGTTTAGTGGCAAAAATGGGAAGAGATTTTAGATTCACTTTCTGATTGCATGGAAACTAGCTTCCATGCAATCAGAAAGTGAATCTAAAATCTTTGAGAAAAGCTCCTGTATCTTGTCAGGCGCGTGTTCCATAGGTTGTTGTTTGGTCGGTCACTGCATAGGGAATACTTGGTGAAAACGCCGTTCCCTGTCCATGAGCGACATAAGAGTTGCCATCTGCTGAAAGAGTTGCTGTTTGCGACACATAAATCTTCACAACCGGTATGCCATAGCTGTAGATGGTCTCCATGAACTGATACATGAATTGATTTTGACCAGCAAGGCTCCAATATCCTGTACCAGGACCAGGGGTATAATTAATAACCTGCCCACCATAGATATTAGCCACGTTACCACCATCAGCAACAAATTGGATGTCCGAAGGTTGTCGTGCTCCTGTTTGTGTAAATACAACTGTCAAATGCCATTTCCCAACGGGAGTGAGCGGGGCATCGGCATGGGCCTTCTGAGCATGAGGAGTTAGTACATGAAATCCATTAACTCCAATAACGACACCGAATAGTGCGACAGCGGCTATCGTACAGACTACGAGTGTTCGTATAAGTGAAGAGCGCATAACTAAAATACATCCTTTCCAGCAAAATACTGTGAGCGAACAATTATTGTATGGTTTTACAACTTCCAATATTCTCCTCACATCGTCTTCCACTGAAGAGAAGATGTCACCATATAGGCATTATATTAACAATGAGCTAGTTAAAATTTGGTTGAGTATTACTTATAAATGGGTATAGTATTTGCGTTGAAGGTTAAGAAACAACAACCGGTTTGTGCTACTTTTTTATGCTACTCACACCTTGAACAATGTACGATAAAAACAAGAAGCTAGTGATAAAAATGGAGGGACTTTCGGTAAATCATTGCTTCTTTTTGTTTGTGCTGATACAGTAAAACTACTACTTACAAGAAAAGGTATAGAAATATGCTTGGGTATGATCAAACAGTACTATGGCCTCGTCTTTCTCCGAATGCTTCAGTAGCAAAAGCAGATAAGTTATCCCCTTTACTAAAATGGGCTGGAGGAAAAGAGCAAGAGCTTAAACATATTTTGCCGTTAATCCCAACATTTCAAAGATATTATGAACCATTTATCGGGGGTGGTGCTGTTTTTTTTGCTATCTCTGCCGCTGAAAAATTTATCAATGATAAATCCTCTGATCTCTTCAATTTCTATATAAGAGTTGCCGAACAAGACAAGGATTTCCTTCAAGCATTAGATGTACTCCTGTATTCTTGGCAAAGTATTAGCCAAATGGTAGACGCTCATGCCTTGGAGCTTACCGCCATCTATAAAAAATATTCCTTACACAAGGCTTCTCAAGAAGAAATGCAAAACGCGCTCTTCGCGTTTCTTTCCTTGCATCAAACTCAGTTTAACGATATGGTTACATCTCTCTTTGAGAGAGATAGCGAAAATTTTATGCGTGAACTTAAAAGGAATTTAGTGAGTAAAACTGAAAGAATGAGAGTACTAGAAAGCAAAAAATGGCAACTACCTGAGCATGATATCATAGCGAATATAGAATGTGCCTTGAAAAGTGCCTTCTATATGCATCTCAGGCATCTCTATAATACTATTGAGACACACAATATTGCGTCAAGCCTTGCTGCCGCCCTGTTCTTTTTTGTACGCGAAAATGCTTACGCGTCTATGTTTCGTTATAATAGTCGTGGAGCCTTCAATGTTCCTTATGGTGGTATAGCGTATAATCGCAAAGATTTAGCTCGCAAAATTGCATATTTACATTCGGCAAGACTGCAATCGCATCTTGAGCATACAATTATTGAAAATCTGGATTTTGAGGATTTTCTACAGAAACACGAGCCACAGGCAGAAGATTTTATTTTCCTTGACCCCCCCTATGATAGTGAATTCAGTACTTATTCACAGAACGTGTTTGGAATACAAGATCAGGAACGTCTCGCGTCATATCTACTTCATCGGTGTAAGGCTAAGTTTATGCTTGTGATAAAAAACACGCCAACTATCCTCAAATTGTATAGTGGTAAGGGCGTCTCTATCGGAATGCGATTTGATAAGAAATACCTTGTAAGTTTTCAAGCGCGTAATAATCGAGATGCGGAACACTTAGTAATAACTAATTATTGAGGTGCCTCATCAACCCCTACCCACACCTTCCCACACCGAGTATAATATTTCCAAATAGAGAAGAACAAATAAGACACATTCTCAAAGAAGAGAGACAGCCAAATGGCACGCAAACGCAGAAATTTTGATGCATTTTCTAATACACAACATACCTCCGGTGAACGCATGGAACAAGAAGCACTTTCCGACTCGCAGGCATTAGCCCTGCATCAAGTCGATGATGAAATTCTCGAAACTCAAGACGACGCGAATGGTTCACAATCATACGCCGATGTGACACCTGCATTTGAGCATGGCGAACGCTATCATGCGGCGGGAAAACGCGACGTAGAACTCTACATCCGCACATATAACACGTTGTTACGTAGCTCTGGCGACGTAAGCTTGAAGGCTCTCGTACAGGCGCATTATAATATCGACTCTAGTCTACATCCCGACGCGCGTTCGCGCTATCCCGACATGTCGGCGTTCATCTACAGCGTGTTACGCCTTCCGTCAGCGATTATTCACTGCAATCGCGTGTTGCTGGGACAATCGGAGGAGCTTTTCCTGCAACAGGGCTATGCGGTTAACCAGTGGCACTCGGTCACAGCATCGGCACGGCGTCGCAAGTGGTTTTTCGATGGCAAGGAGACGCTCGCGGTCTACGTTGCCAGCGTGAGCGATACAGATGATATTGTTCCTATTCTGGTGGCGTTTCAGATCGAATGGGACAAGATGTATTACCTGCTACGGGAAGAGCCGACCACGTTGCCGCTCTTAGAGACGCAGATGGATCGTAGTTCGCCCGTCTTCGCAGAAATCAGCAAGGTATTACGCGAACGCTTGCACATCGCGCCCGACGATTGGCAGCGTTTAGAGTTGATTTGGGGCGATCACTTGTGGGAAAATCTGCGTATCATCGGCAAGCATCGCAAGAGCTTTAGTCTACGTATGCTGGGCGGTTCGCACGTTGGCTATGTCCGAGCCACACGACAATGGTGGATGCCTGTAGAAAACCTGCTTGATACGCTCGATTTGAAAAATCGTCCCATGTACTTCGTCTCAAGCAATACGCATAGCATTGTCAACCTCGTCTCCAGCTCTGTTCGCAAACACGAAGACGAGCTAGTGCAGTACGCATTGAGCGGAGAAAATCCGTATCTGACCGCTGAGTGCCGCAAGCTACAACAGGGGCTGGTTCCGGGCAACTGGCAAAACTTCCTGTACTTCGTTGCCCGTGAATGGATACATACCACAGCAGGCCAGAAAGCTATGTTCAATCGCGCCGAGGAAGAGCAGGAGCATGGCATCTGGAATGTGGGGGCACGCCACGGTTTAGAGATTGACGCGCAGATTATCGACCTCGCTCAACTGCGTCCAACGGATATTGACCCGCGTTGCGGCATGTCGCATCTTGACCTGCTGGCACAGAGCAAGGCCATTATTCTCAATATCGACTATCCGCTGGGCATGGCAGCCTACCGTATGATGCGTGAAATCATGGAGAATACCACTCAGATTCGCGGCATCTATATTCTGGGCAAGGCTGCCACGCTCAATGGCAGTATTGGCGATGTCATGATCTCGAACGTCGTCATGGACGAACACAGCCAGAACACCTTCTGGCTCGACAACTGCTTCCTCGTACAAGATGTGCAGCCCTATCTCATCTATGGCTCCGTTCTCGACAATCAGAAGGCGGTATCCGCGAAGGGCACCTACCTGCAAAATCGCCAATACCTGGATTTTTACTACCGCGCCAATTATACTGTTGTCGAGATGGAGAGCGGTCCCTATCTTAACGCCGTCTACGAGGACCAGTACCTGACGCGCTATCCCGTTGCCGACAACATCAACTTCGCTCGCCTACCCTACGAACTGGGCATCCTGCACTACGCCTCGGACACGCCCTATAC
>CAXUGH010000270.1:0-7493 GCA_964250365.1 uncultured Ktedonobacteraceae bacterium | reverse complement strand
CGGCCTCTCGCTGCACGATATTCGAGCAATTGCGACGATTATCGCCAGTTATCTGCTGTACTTACGCAAGGAAATGCCTTCAAAGAAACGTGACGAGGAGATTGCGCTCTTAGAAGGTATTCAGCAACGCGTACTAGCAACAGTGCCAACTGAGGGTGGAATCGTGCCCTTGACGAGTGAGGAGCTACAGGCGTTGGCGAATGCGATGCAAGGCTTTACACAAATGGCTCGGCAAGTGGTCGCGCCAACCTCTGAACGAGAGGAGTTATTTCAGCAAATCGCGGCGATCCGCGAACATCTGCTCCGCATGCTGGCGGGGAGAACCAATTCACATGGAAAATTTACAACCACAAGACATTCACCCGCCAGACCGTGCGGTCTGGCTGCTCAATGTCTTCTGTTTGCTTCGTACTATTCACTTCCCCTCTCTCTGTTGTATCATAAACTCAAACATAATAATACGAATTCGCATTACTCCACTTCCTCGCCCCATGTGGAAATAGTGCGCTCCATTCTAGCGGTTCCCATTACGTCAATCTGTAAGAGGGTAGATTCATGTTGCCATTCTATATGCTATTTTTGTTGCGTGTTCTTGCTTTTGTTGGAGGCTTCACTCTCGTCGCCTACATCATGATCTCGGTTATTCGCACGTTCGTCTTGCCGCGTAGCGCACCCGATCAACTGGTACGGATGGTCTTTCTTGCGATGCGACATGTCTTTGATTTTCGCATCAGTTTTGAACGCACCTACGAGCGACGCGATGAGATTATGGCTTTGTATGCCCCCTTCACGCTGATTATGCTGCCTGCCGTCTGGCTTGTCTTTGTGTTGAGCAGCTACATGGCGATGTTTTGGGCTACAACGGGACAACCATTGTATGCCCTTTACAAGATTAGCGGCTCGTCGCTTTTTACTCTCGGCTATGCCACGCTCGATGATGTTGTCACCACTACCTTGATCTTTACCGAAGCCGCCATTGGTCTCTTTCTCGTCGCCCTGCTCATTGCCTACCTGCCGACAATGTACGCGGCATTCTCCAAACGCGAGGCACTGGTGACGATGCTTGAGGTACGTGCTGGCTCTCCGCCCTCGGCTATTACATTGTTGACGCGCTTTCACGAGCTAAACCGTATGCATATGCTTGATGATCTATGGACGGTGTGGGAGCTATGGTTTGTGGACATCGACGAGACTCACACGTCGCTTGCTGCTCTCTCCTTCTTTCGTTCGCCTCAATCTGATCGTTCGTGGGTAACAGCATCGGGAGCGGTGCTGGATGCCGCTTCGCTTGCCGCCTCAACGCTAGACATCCCAAACAACGGTCAGGCGAACCTCTGCATTCGTGCAGGGTATATCGCGCTACGCCACATCTCCGATTTCTTTGGTCTGCCCTATGACCCGAATCCACGTCCCGACGACCCCATTAGCGTCACACGCGAAGAGTTCGATCAAGCCTATGATGCACTGGTCGAGGCAGGCATGCCAGTCAAACCAGACCGCGACGACGCGTGGAAAAACTTTCGTGGCTGGCGCGTCAACTACGACAAAGTGCTTATTCATCTCGCAGGCTTGACGATGGCTCCTCACGCCCCCTGGTCAGCCGACCGCGCCGTGCGTATCCGCGCCGCATTTCGACTGGGCAGGAAGAAAACAGCATGATAAGGATTGTTTGGACCGGGCGACCCCGCGGGTCGCCCGTTCCAAACAATCCTTATCATGCCGTGTAATATGGATGCTTGCGCGTAGCGAGCCATGTCCCAAAAAGACTGATGAGGCCACCAATAAGTGCGGATATGAGCAGAAAGAGTAGCGCAATGGCTAACGTGGCAATGTTTGTCGCGCCACTTGTGACTGTATTCCCTGGATAGTTGGGAATGTAGCGTGTTAGGAAACTAATGAGATAGGAGATAGCTCCAACCAACATCCCTGCTAAAAAGCCAAGCCGTCGCCGCACCGCAATTTTACCTACGATATAGCCTGTGACGGCAAAGATAATTATATTGAGAAGTAGACTGAGACAGAGCAAGCCAAAGATCGTTGTTGCGGTATTAAGAGTGATGTTTTTGCCCTCTCTTATCTGCTGCTGATAAATCGCGCTGTTCGAGAGCGTGATTGCGATATTCAGCAGTACATCGAGGACACCTGCGAGAATGCCAGCGATAAGCGCATAGCTAAGGCCGCGCTGTGGAAGGAGCGATGTCGCGGAACGCGCGTATAGAGAGCGACGTGGAGGTCTTCGGCTTGGTGTGCGCGAGGCACGCGCGGGTACCTCGCTTGGCTCGTTTACTACAACGGTGTCATCTAGCTTGTCTCCCGGTAGAGAATTGCGTCGCGGGTATTGCTCTTCTGATTCTTGCATCCCAAAATTCTCCTTTATACCGAGGGCTTCTATGCCTGCTACGCACAGGAGCCGGTGGCTGCTGTGCTAGGTGCCTTAATCTGTGAATAGACCGAGGAGTAGGTTGGTATAATCTCCCATTTATTGAGAGGCCAGTAGACCGCGACCGCTTTACCTACCATGTAATCCTTTGGCACGTAACACCAGTCGCGTGAGTCATCGCTCACCAGTCGGTTGTCTCCCATCACAAAATAGGAGTTCGGCGGCACTTTCCAACTGATTCCGCTCGGATTATACTTCTCAGCGATATATGGCTCGTTCAGTTTGACACCGTTCACCCATACGTCCTGGTTATCCGTCCGAATTATGTCTCCTGGTAGCCCGATAATGCGCTTGATGTAGTCTTTGCCTGTGTCACGAGGTGCGTGAAATACCACGACATCGCCGCGCTCCGGTGGACGAAACAGATAAGCCGTCTTATTCACAAGCACGTACTGATCGGTTGTCAAATTCGGTTGCATGCTTGGGCCTTCGACGTGATAGCTTTGCAGCACAAAACGAATGGTCAGAAATATCAGAATGGTCAGGGCAACCGTTTCAACTATTTCCCTTGCTAGATGTGAACGTTTCAATGTAAAAACCTCGCTCTGTCTTTTCGTGTACTTTCCCGCACCAAGAGCTTCTCTCTGTCTGCTGTCTCATAGTATGTCATGTAACATTATAAACGATGTATCAGCAGATTGCATTCTTTTCCCGTACCAATGGGGTATTTTGTCTATGTAAGGACCTGTTTATATATCTCAACAACTCGCTTCGCATACTCGTTCCAGCTTTTTGTTGCCTCCAATGCCTCCCTATCTTTGACACGTAGGCGAAACTCATTGTTTTGCACGTCTAACAGTGCCTTCACAAACGAATCACGATTTGTGGGATCGTATACTGCTGTCGCTCGTGGTGGTAACATACCACGAAAACGCGGCAAGTCGGGGACGACAATGCGGCGTTCAAACGAGAGGGCAAGCATTGCAATCTCTAGCATCCCAGCGTTGTGCTGTGAGTAGTGCGGCAAGACCACTGCGTCGCATGCGCTTATAGCGAGCGACGTACTCTCAGAATCTTCGGGAAGCGTAAGAATCATTTTATTATTCGCTACATGCTGTTCTAGCGTTGCTTGCCTGTCTTGCGGTGTACCTACTAAGAGCAGATACAAATTGCGAGAAGGCGAAGTTTTTTGCGCCTCATGAAAGGCATCAACAAGGAGCAACAATTCGCGTTCGCTATGGTGTTTTGCGAAGCAAAGATAAACATAGGAAGATTGTGTAGGAAGCCCAAGTTGAATATGTACCGCTACTCGTGTAAGTGCATTGGGAAAGATGCCGCGAAAGCCGGGATGTGGGAGGCTACGCACACGTCGTCGCAGCCGTTTATCGTGGTAAAGTTGATCGGGTTGACGTGTAAACGCAAGAATAATGTCGCTTTGTCTTAATAGCCTGCGCTCCAAGATACGCTGTTGCAATGCATGTGTTCCAGACGTGCTTTGCCACCAGCCGCCCGTGTCGGTTGTCACAATGCGTAGTCCCCAGCGTTTCGCTAGCCACAGCAGAAACCAGAAACGTTGACGTTCGCCAGAGCTAAGCGTAAACGCTCCTGGTCGGTAGAGATGGAGAATACCGATAGCCTTGCCTTGAACAGCGCGATGTTGCCAGAGCCATGAGAGAGGGATATCGACGACGCTGGTAGTGCAACGCATGCGTTGCGTTTGTAACGCCTGTGCCAGTAACTCCGCCGCTGTATCATGCTCCGTGGGATACACAAAGAAGACAGAGGGTGTGCTCAACTCCGATGGAGCGTGTTCGGCGAATTGTAGGCGTTGCTGCACATTGCCCCAACTGCGTGCCTGTGCCATTGCTGCGAGTAGTCGTTCACTTGAAGGTTTGCCTGCAAAGAATAGCAACGTGCGGTCGATAAAAGCCAGATGCGCCGCCTCTCGTACCTCTGGTAACGTAGAGCGAAGCAGGTCTGGTAACTTTTGTTGTATCACGGCTTGATGTTGTTGCGTATCCGCATATTGAGCTACAACTTCAGAGCGACCTTGCCAGTAGGCACGACCTACAAAGTATGGACGCGTTAGACGTGCCGCTAGCACACGATGCTCTACGACTGCTTCTGGCTCGTACCATAATGTGTAGTGAGCTGCATGAAGGCGGCGACATAGGTCAGCTACTTCCAGACTGATTGGCGCATCTCGCCGCTTGTTCAAGAGCGGCGAGAAATGTCCTATAGTCATCAATACTTCGCGTCGAAGAGAGAAGTTGCAGCCGCTACCCTCCATTGGAGGTTGTAGCTGCATACGTTCTTTCTCGGGTGCGAAATGTCCAAGTATGTCTAGCAAGTCATCACTTACCCAATGCGGGCGTTTCGCCTCCCAGCGTAGTTCGACCCGTCCAGCTATGGCGTCGGCCTGTGTCGCGTCGTATGCCGCGAGCAGCCGCTCAAGAAATGTTGATGAGGCAATCGTGTCATCATCGAGAAATACGATAATTTCTCCTGTCGCCGCCCGTAAGCCCGTATTGCGTGCGTAAGAAAGTCCATTTTGAGCTTCTGTTAGACAACGCACGCGCCAGGTAGCAGCAGGGTCTCGTGCCGCCATACTTGGTCCTGCATGAATGTAGGCGTTGACGCTGGCAACGGTGCCATCCTGCGAGCCATTATCAACCACAATAACCTCGAATTGCTCATATGACAGTGTTTGACGACGTAGAGCGGCTAACGCTGTCAATACAAAGTTGCGACGATTATAAGTACAGAGAAGAATGCTACAGCGTGGCTGTTTCCCTGTCGATATGTCTTTGTTTGTTGAAGATGTAGTACGAAGTAGCGTCACTTTCTATCCTTTTCCTATTAATTGTTGCAAGAAGCTTCGATGACAAAGCCAAGTCGTTCCTAATGTTGCCGTAACGTGAGTAACTGTGCTAGCAAGTGCAGCCCCTACAATGCCCCATAGGAGAATGCAAGGGAGCGCAAGGCCAACGTGTAGTATTGCTACACCTATGCCGAGCCATGTCTGCTCGCGTTGCTGCTTGTTGTGCATAAGGTAGGTCAGGCTTACCGTTGCGATGCAGCTAAAGGTAGTTCCAAGCAGCAAAATACGTAGCGGTGTAACCATTGGTAGATATGCCTGTCCGAAACAGAGGCTTATGATAAGAGGACAACAGATGCTTATGAACATACAGAGCGTTCCCGCGAACAGAGCAAGTGAGTAAGACGTTTTTACAAATGCATTGTAGGGACTCAGCGATTGTCGCGCAGGAAAAAGACGCGCCAGAAGAGGCAGCCAGCATGAAACAAAGAGTGCTGGAATTCCCTCTATCAAATGTGTACAGAGTAGTACACTGAACACATAAAAACCAAATGGAAATAGTGCATGTTGTGTCGTGAGTAGCAGCAGCAAGAACAGGAGTTCGCGCCAGACAACAGTGTCTACTACAAAGGAGAGCAGTGCGGGTCGTTGGCTCTGCTCGATGCGCTCTCGTAGCAGTGGTCCTGGCTCAATTGCCTCGCGTAGTGAAAGAAATCGCGCGATGCATACAAGAGCAGCGGTCAATGTCAGGATGCTCGTGAATGCAGGTACCAGCAGGAGCAACCCAACTATATTGCCATGTCCTCTTGCGACAATACATACCAAGCACACATTGAGAAGTGTACTGAACAGGCGTAATGACGCGAGCAACGTATGATGACGTAGCCCCTGTAACGTCGTCGTTGCAATACTGCTAAGCAGTAACGGAGTTGTGGCGATACCTGCTACGAGAAAAAGGAAAAACGGAACTTTTCCTTGTGTCAGCAGCGAAAGAATGCAGACCAGCGGCGCATAGACAATGCAGTAGAGAAGAGTGCGTTTGCACTGTTGACGCCAGCGCAGATGAAAGATGCTTGCCAGAGTATAGCGTGACTCACCATACTGTAGATCAACAATACGGCTACTGGCGAGTGGCGTCATACCTGTACCAACGAGCGGTAGAAGTAATGTCGCAGTCCACTGCACGAAAAGCAGAATGCCGAAGTTTTGCGCTCCCAACGTGCGTGCAATAATCATATACGTACACAGGCGAATCCCTAGCGAGCATCCCGCCATACCCAGACGCCAGAAGCCAGGACGTATTACAAGTCTCTTTGCTTGGTATGAAATAAACATAGTTCCTCCCCACCCTACATCGACGATGCTATGTTCATACCTTATAAATTATACAAATGCGACAAATTCTACTGTTACAGTAGACGTGACGGAATCGTCCTTGTCCTCGGCGTCATCCGTTTGTTGTGCTTGTACTGGAAGTGCTATAGTTTCCCAATTCGGAGCAGGAAAAAATCCGAAAAGCTGGTTCGCTGTCAGCGAGGATGGAGAAGCAATACTTTCTGGCGGCACCATTTCTTGTGGAGGTAAGAGAGCCGCGCTCCATGAGATATTCCACTGCGTAGCATTCATAAACAGAACTCCCCTTCTATCTTCAACCCAACATCATTCAAGTTATCTCATTTTATAACATACTGTGTCAAATGTATGTGTGTTTTATAGTGATAAAACGGTTATAATTTCGTTGCGAATACTGCATGCAGGTGAAGAATAGAAGAGCGTAGATATATTCCAGAGTACTTCTATGCAACTGAAGGAGTAAGGTGTGGAAGAGAGGCGCGGCTTGCCATTCCTTCGTCCATGTCTGCAAGGTGTATTATACGACGCAAGTTAGTAAGCGCGGCCTGTATGCGTTTCTTGAGCGTATTCTCCGAAGTATGAAGCGATTGTGCCATTTCGGGCAACGTCATACCATTGTAGTAATGCAGTACAATCACGACACGTTGCTTGAGCGGTAGACTCTCGATAGCTTTCGCCAAGTCCCAATCGCGCTCCAGGCGACCTTTGTGATGATCGGCAATCTGTGCCGTCAAATCAATCTCTTGCTCGGAGAGTGCCTGTCGTACAAAGTTTGTTGTGCGCGTAAGGCGTCTCTTGAAACTAATACATTGATTAACAACGATACGCATTAACCAGGGACGTAATGCACCAGCCTCGCGCAAATCCGCGAGGTGATGCCATGCCTGAATAAACGCGTCCTGTACCACGTCTTCCGCGATATCATGGTCTGCTACTATCATG
>CAXUGH010000269.1:0-7516 GCA_964250365.1 uncultured Ktedonobacteraceae bacterium | reverse complement strand
CAGGAAGAGCAGGCGTACTAGCACGGCTTGAAAAAGCAAGAAGGCGTTGCAGAGTATTTGCTCCAAAATAATTCCATGCACGTCGAACATCATCAGGAAACAATGCGCCTCCAACAATACCCGCAAAGAGGTCGTTTAATTGCTGCCAACCCTGAATGATACCAAATGGCTTTAGCTCTTGAGTAAGATAGTGCGTTACATCAGTGTCAATCTCTTGAGGAGCAAACCAATGCACAAGAATGATCCTCGGCTCTTCAGCACGCATAAAGAGCAAAAAATGCTTTGTTTCATGTACCTGATAGTCACCCTCAGCAAAGCGTTCTTTCAGCAAGGTGCGATTCACCCGATGCCCATTCACGACTACAAACTCCCCGACATGTACCGACCTTTCCTGGATAGGTACTTTTTTGCTTTCCGAACGAGCGGTATGGACAGTAGGCTGATTCTCAATCATAGTTCGCTCCTGAGAAACGCAATAGTAACAGGTAGTTCTCGCTCTATTGTATCAGGTTTACCTCAAAAACGCGCTCATTTATAGACGTGCTTATGAGCATGAATCTGCTGTAGGGGCTTTAATTCATTACGCCCTTGTCCCCAGCGATTCCGTTTCCCATCATTGGATACATCCTAGATTCTCGCCAACATTGTGAATCGCTCACAGGGCGTAATGAATTAAAGCCCCTACAGCCGACATCTACCCCCCGAAGCTCACCCCTGCCCCTACCACCAACAACCCTGGAATGCTCACAGGCAACCTTCCCTGTGGCTGAACTTCTCCGAATAGTACACGAGCGGCGGCAGCAAACGCTGGTGCTGTGTATTCGTAGATGGCGAGATAGGTGCCGAGTTGGGGAAAGGCGAGCAGGTCGTAGGGGTTGTAGGCTGCGATGCCGATAACGGGCTTGCCTGTCGCAAGAATTTGCTGCACGAGAGAGCCTTGATAGGCGTCCTGGTTGGCGTTCGCTGTGACAACAATCACGAGGTCGGCACTATCAACTGCTTGCTGTAGTCTGGCAGCATCATTTTGTGCCGATTGTGCCGTTATCGTCAACGCGTCTATATGTGAGTGACGCTGCTGCATAGACTGTATGAGGGCGTCGCCTGAGAAATCTAAATCAACGGCACCGCTGAAACTTGAGGGCTGTAGAAAGAGGAGTAGGAGCCTCTGTTGCGCTTGCAAACGTAGGGGGAGGAGTTTGTTGTTGTCGCGCACTAGCGTTGTAGAGCGTGCATAAGCGTCGGCACTCAGCCGTTGATGTGCCTCGCTACCAACAATGGCGAGGTCGTTATGCGCTACAGCATCCCATGAGAGAGTACGCGCTTTGAGTTGTAGGACGCGCTCGGCGGCTTGCTGGATTCTCTCGGCTGAGAGCGTACCATTTTGAAGTGCTGCGTGTATTGCGTCGATACCGCTTCTCTGTGAAGCAAGATAATGAGAGATTAAGACGAGATCGACGCCAGCCTGTAGTGCCTTGACTGTCCCAGGTCCCACACCGACGATATCGGAGACCGCACGCATCTCCAAACAGTCGGAGATAATCACCCCTGCAAAGCCCAGTCGTTCGCGTAAGAGTTGCGTCACAATCTCGTAAGAGATTGTGGCTGGCAACATCTCGCGCTGCATGAGTTGCGGTAGGTACATGTGCGCGGTCATGATAGCATCCGCACCTGCACCGATAGCACGTTTGAAGGGAATCAGTTCTAGCGCGTCGAGCCGCTCTAGTGCATATGGAACGGTTGGTAGAGAAAGGTGCGAGTCAACAGCGGTATCACCATGCCCTGGAAAATGTTTGAGCGTCGTAATGATACCGGCATCATGATAGCCTTCAACCGTTGCAGCACCGAGACGTGCGACTAGCTCAGGGTCTTCGCCAAAGGAGCGCACGCCAATGACGGGATTTGCAGGATTGTTATTGACATCGACATCAGGGGCAAGATTCATGTTGATGCCGAGTGCCTGCAGTTCGCGTCCAGTTGCTAGCGCGACCTCATAGGCCACCTGCTCCGAGCCAATCGCGCCGAGAGCCATATTGCCGGGGAAAGTTGTAGCGTTCTGCTCAAAACGGCGCACCATACCGTTTTCTTGATCGGTCATAATCAAAAGCGGCTGGCGATGTCCTGCCTCGCGTGCGAGTCGCTGTAGATACTGTGTGAGTTCCGCTACCTGTCGTACATCCTTGAGATTGCGCTTGAAGAAAATGATGTTGCCAACGTGGTACTTTTGGATCAAGTCGATAGTCTCTTGCGTTGGCATTAAATCGAAAAAGCCAATTGCTAACACTTGTCCGATTTGCTCTTCGAGCGTCATGGTAGCACTTTGCATCGCAGTACTCTGCATCTCTCTTTTCCTTCCTCAGCTAAAGCGTTATCGCCGCATTAGCAGCACTGAACGCCGGATGTTCGACATGTATAACGGGGCTGATGTCTTGCTTCTGTTGAATACGATGAAGAATATGTTCGCGTAAGAAGTCGTCATGCAGCAATAGGCCGCCCCCAAGGGCGAGAGGAAGCTGTAACGAAGAGGGCGACACCGTTTGCACGAGCAACGCAAGTTCATCCGCTGCTTGTTCGACAATCTCAAGGGCAACCGTATCACCTTGCTGTGCCGCAGATGTCACATATGTAGCAACCTGAGCGATTTTTGCCTTGTTATCGACGGTGTATACGGCGTCGATAAGGTCTTGTGCCGTGTGTAACTGCCAGTGCTGTAGTATGAGATCGAGCAGTAGTGTAGTTTGACCGCGCCCGTCCGCAGCTCTTACTGCCGCCACTAAGCCTCGTCGTCCTATGTCATAGCCGCTGCCCTCGTCGCCTAATATATGACCCCAGCCGCCGACTCTTGTAACGTTGCCCTCCAAATCGCGTGCTAGAGCTATTGAGCCGGTGCCAACAATCAGCACAACGCCAGCTTGTTGATTTAAGGCACTCAAAAGCAGTTCCGCATCGTTTGTCACAAGAACGAGGCTAGCAAGTTTGCGTAGATGCGAGCCAAGCAGTGTAGCATCAGCCGGACGGTCAATGCCAGCAAGTCCCAACCATGCGTTTGTAAGTGGTAGAGAGCAGGGAACTTCGCTGGCAGCTTGTTGAACAGCAGCAGAAATATTGTGAAGAGCTTGTTCTAGCCCAACGCCAGTATGGTTCGCACTCCCAGCATGACCGCGCCCTCGTTCCCGCCCCTGTGCATCGACGATGACCGCAAGCGTTTTACTACCACCACCATCGACGCCGAGATAATAGAAATCGTTCGACATGATGAATTGTTCTCCCCTAAGGAGGCAGGGAGACCGCAAGGGTCTCCCCTACATGTCCTCCATCCCTACGTGTAGGGGGACCCTTGCGGTCTCCCTGTCGCACTTCCTGTCGCACTTACGAGATCAACTGCTCACGCTTCATGCTAGTATAGAAAATATACTTACTGCCGCAATAGGTGGATTTGGCGTATTCAAACGGCGTATCGCGATCTGTATAGGTTGTGCGACGCGTCAATAGGACAGGACTACTTACAGCGAGATTCAGGAGACGCGCCTCATCTTCTCCGGCTAAGCTTGCCTCTAGCTCTTGCTCCGCCTCGACCAGTGTAATACCATATTTTGTTTCAAGTGTGCGGTACAACGAATTTTGGGCGAAATCTTCTTCGAGCAAGCGTTCACAACCAGGAAAACTGAGTTGTGAGAGTTCAATGGCAAGCGGCTCACCGTCAGCAAGACGTAGGCGTTGAAGACAATAAATTCTCTGCCCCGGCTCGATCCGCAAGCGTTCAGCCGTTTTTTCGTCGGCGGGTCGCATCTCAGCCGAAAGCACCTGCGTACCTGGACGCTGCCCACGCGCCTTAATGTCCTCGGTAAAGCCTGTGAGGTGAATGAGTTGCTGCGTGATTTTGTGCTGGCTTACATAGGTTCCCTTTCCCTGCTCACGGTAGAACAGCCCTTCATTCACCAATTCCGTAATCGCCTGTCGAGCAGTCATGCGACTAATGCCATACAACTCGCCCAGTTCGCGCTCGGACGGAATAAGGTCGCCGGGCTTCCATTCGCCAGTCCGAATCTTCTCGCGCATAATCTCTTTTAGCTGATAGTAGCGCGGCAACGGGCTTTTTCTGAAAATAGTACTCATGCCTCAACTCCATGATTCTCACAAGACAACGATAACACCAAATACCGATAGGCAAAATGGTTTATTGTATAGACCAGTTCTATCATGCTATACTTTTCCGCATACGTCAAGTCTTTTTTTTCAAGAGAATTGGCTATGGCGATTTTCTGTTCTTAATGGTATACTTGGCATATTGTATAGACCAGTGTAGAATAACAGAGAAAAGTTGTTGCTATTCATAAGAGAAACAGGTGTAGGATGCAGTTTACTTTGCGCGGTACACGTCTGGTAGATGCCACTATGGACCGAGCCGATAGCAGTATTACGATTGATGGAACACGTATTCAGGGAATCGAAACGGGTGAGAATAGAGGACAGCAAGTTATCGACGCCTCGGATGCTATCGTCACTCCTGGTTTCGTCGAGGTGCATACGCATGGCGGCGGCGGCTTCAATCTCCATACTCAACAAGTCGAGGAAATAGCTTCTTACGCACGCTGGATACCGACGACGGGCGTTACGTCTTTCTTGATAGCAGTCGTTGGCATGGTACATGCGCTACCAGAGCAACAACTACGTACAGCAGTGACGGCAATCGAGGAGCGACGTACAGGAGAGGCGGAGCCTCTCGGTATTCATCTTGAGGGACCCTATATCAGCAAGAAGCGACGCGGTGCCCATCCACCAGAATGGTTGCGACTGCCAAACGAGGAAGAGACGCAGCGTATACTCGAACTCACCAAAAGTTATTTGCGACTGGTCACACTTGCACCAGAGCTACCAGGAGCCGAACAGATGCTGCGCCAACTTGTGGAGGCACATGTCACGGTGAGTATTGGACACACGGACGCAACCTATGAGCAGGCACAGACAGCAATCGAACATGGCATCACGCATGCCACGCACTGCTTTAATGCCATGCGCCCACTCCTGCATCGTGAGCCAGGGCCGATACCTGCTATCGCCCAGGCACCACAGGTGCTTGGCGAAATTATTGCCGACGGCGTGCATGTACATCCAGCAGTGATAGAGATGCTCGTGAGAATGCTGGGGACGCAACGCCTCATCGTTATCACGGATGCACAGGCCATTGCTGGACTACACGACGACGGTGCGGCATTCGAGTTCGCGGGTCAAGAGGCGCGTGTAGTTGACGGTGCTGCCTGTCTCGCCGATGGCACGCTTGCAGGAAGCGTCCTCACGATGGATCAGGCGTTACGCAACATACTTACTATGACACATGTCTCGTTACAAGAGGCGATACAAATGTTGACGCTCAACCCCGCACAATCAGCAGGATGTGCAGAGCGCAAAGGGAGACTGCGTGCTGGCTATGATGCAGACCTGCTCATCTTCGATACATCGCTTACGCTGCAAGCAACGATCTGTTGCGGTCAAGTCGCATTTGCAAATGAGGATTGGCAACACCGTCTCACAGGAATTTTTCCGTGACAACTTATCTAGTGGTATAGATGTCTTGACAAACAGACCAGAACGATGTACCATTCCTTACATCAGCTTTATCGAGACATCGCAATGCAACAGTTTCGCTTGATGCGGAAGAAAGGAGAAGGCGTTTCCGTATAGTTCGAGATTTCGCGCTCTTATTCAACAGTACTTCGTTGGTTGTTTATTTTTAGCGGCATAACAATGCATGTAAGTTAGGAGATCCCCTATGACTCCCAACACGTTCCCTTCGGCAGGGACAAAAAGTAGTGGCAAGACTATTCTCGTTAGTCTTATTCTCCTTTTCGCGCTTCTACTCACCGCCTGTGGTGGCAGTGGTAGCGGCAGCAAAAATTCGAGCGGTCAAACGGTTTTGAAAATTGCCACACAGTCCTACGACTTCGCGCAGGCTGGTTTTAACCCGTACAACGGACACCCGAATGCGGGTATAGCAGGTCTTGTGTATGAGACACTCGATTTTGTCAATATTAACGACGGTTCCTTCACACCTATGCTCGCTACCAATTACAAATGGAATAGCGACAACACACAGGTCACATTTACCACGCGCCAGAATGTGAAGTGGAACGATGGCAAGCCTTTCAGTGCTGATGATGTCGCCTTCACTTTCAACCTTATGAAGCAGTATCCCGCAGCAGATGGTAGCGGCGTGTGGAGCTATCTCAAAGATGTAACGGCACCAGATGCTAACACGGTCGTCATGACATTCCAGAAAGCCTACCCGCCCGTGTTGGTGACAATTGCAGGTCACGTCTATATCATTCCCAAGCACGTCTTCGCCTCGGTTGGCGACCCGACCAAGTATCTCACCGACAAGCCTGTAGGCACGGGACCATTCACACTGAGCAAATATCAGGCAGACCTCGCGGTATACGCGAAAAATCCGAGCTACTGGCAAGCTGATAAGGTGAAGGTTGACCAGATTCGTTATCCAGAATACAAAGACAATGCAACTCTCCAATTGGCATTGCCAAAGGGTGAGGTTGATTGGGCGGGTTACTTCTCGCCAACGCTGCAACAGGACTTTGTGCAGAAAGACTCGACACACAACCATCTCTTTATGGATGCCATCAACCTGTACTCCATCTGCCCGAATCAGAAAGACCCACTCGTCGGCGGCACGGCTGGTTTACCAGTACGCCTCGCCCTGAGTGCCGCGATTGACCGCACCGCTGTCGCAGGTCAAGCAACGGCTGGCCTTGAACCTCCTGGAAGTATCACCGGACTCGTTCTTCCCACTGCAAAAAGTTGGTTGGACCCGCAATACGCTAATCTGGCAACCACCGCTGACGCTACCAAAGCGCAAAAGTACCTGACAGATGCGGGCTATACAAAGGGTGGCGACGGTATCTATCAGAAAAATGGCAAACGCGTCTCTCTCACGTTGAGAAGCGTTGACTCCTACTCCGACTGGAACGCTGCCGCTAAGCTGATTGCTGATGAAGCCAAGGCCGCTGGCATCGAGATTAAGAACGTTACCGTTGGTGAGGATAACTACTACACGCTGCGTACTAATGGCAAGTACGACTATCAGTTGCAGTTCTGTGGTATGGTTGGTGGACCAACACCTTACTATCTGTACAATCAATACCTGAACAGCAATCAGGTTGGACAGGGCAAGTTCAACTTCGTTGCCTGGAATGATCCCAGCACTGATAATTACCTGAATCAGTACGCCTCGACCTCGGACCAAACGGCACAGAAACAGGCAATTCAGGGCATCGAAAAGATATTCGTTGACAACCAACCCTACATCCCACTGTGGACGGGCGCGGACTACGACGAGTACTCGAGCAAGAACTTCACTGGCTGGCCCGATCAAAGCAACCCGTATTCGAGCGGCAGCCCGAATACCGGCCCTGACTACGAACAGGTCATCCTACACCTGCAACCTGTGTAGAGAGCAAAAATGTGTGTTCACCAATTTCACAACAAACGTTGTGAAATTGGTGTACAC
>CAXUGH010000268.1:6930-7565 GCA_964250365.1 uncultured Ktedonobacteraceae bacterium | reverse complement strand
TGATTTGAGGTACTACTCTTCATTAGCATGCTCTTCTCGTCGCACTGTAGCATGAGAGTTCATTGTCACAGTAAGAACATAGCCGAGTGCGAACAGAACGATGCCAACTGCAAGCCCTAATGCCAGAATTGTGACACTGCCGTTCCATGTCACTATCTCGGCTAGAAATGTGACGGCGAGAAGCACTATGATGACGCGTATCAGTATCTCTTTGAGATCGTCGAGATTTGTGATATGCAGCCATGATGGTGTAGGTAGGCTTTCGTCGATGAAGAGTTCGTAGAGGCCGAGAGCGATGATGTAGAGGACGGTGCCGAGCAGGAAGAGGTCGATGATTTCGATACTTTCAACGGCGAGATGCTTGGCACCGTCAATGGTAAATGTGCCGTGACTGAATACATCAAAAATAATTGTTATTACCGTTACACCGCCATAAATAAGCACGGTAAGCGATGCCAGGAACGCGCCAATTATAGCAATTACCACCATATAGCGACTACTGGCAAGGATGCGTCGTAACATGGATTACGTTCTCCTTGTACTCTTAATACAAATGATTGGAATTGTCCCCACCCGCAAAAGCGGGTGGGGGCAATTACAAAAATTTTTAAAAATTATTAATATATAAACACCTA
>CAXUGH010000268.1:3215-6920 GCA_964250365.1 uncultured Ktedonobacteraceae bacterium | reverse complement strand
CCCCCCCCCCCCCCCCGGGGGGGGGGCACAATTCCAATCATTTGTACATATTATTCATATCTCAGCACCTCTAACGGGCGCACGCGTACAGAACCCCATGCGACAAGGGCGGCGGTCAGCATTGCCAGCAGCGCAGCACCAGCAATGAGACCGAGCGCAATGACACTATTGACGCCAAAGTCGGACTTGAAGACGAAGGTACCGAGCGCAGCGGTTGCCGCTGTCACCAACAATACGGCAAGCAGGGCACCGATACCACCAACAAGGCCATTCTCCAACAGCACTTCGCTCAGAATAGTGCCACTGGTGTAGCCAACAGACTTGAGAATGCCGAGTTCGCGCCTGCGTTCCAGCATCGCCAGCGCGACCGCGTTGGCAATGATGATGATACCCGCCAAGAGCGATAACGAGGCAATCGTGGTCAGCGTCAGCAGTGCATCGTTCAAGAACGTGTTGATGATGTTGCCAATGTTGGCAAGGTTCACCACGAACGCATTCGGTACGGTGTTACCAATCTGGTCAACCGCCTTACTCACCTGTGCCGTATCGATCTTCATGTAGAAAACCGACTGGTCAAAGCCAGTAGGACTGAGTGCCTTCACCGTATCAGACGATCCAAGGATGGGATTGAGATTCGAGCCAATAGTCAGTTGTTGATAGCTCCCTACAATAGTCAGCGTCTTCTCTGTTCTGCGATCCACACTAACGACGGTAATAGTATCACCTATCTTTAAGTGCAGAGGATCATCCGCGAGTAGCAGATTACTGACTAAAATGTTGTTTGTACCAGCATCAGATGACGTGAGGTTGCGTCCCTGCTTGATGGTAAGAGCCTGGGTATTCGGCAACTGGTTGTTGCCAACGTCAAAACCCTCGATGCCACCAAGGTAGTAGAGCGTACCGCCGCGTCCGAGGTTCGATTGCGATGCCTGTGTGTCATCTTTCGGCAGCAGCGTTTGAATTGGCTTCCCGTTCACCTCAATAGGTGCGAGCGTCGCAAGGTTGTGCTGCTGCGAGACCTTGAGGCCGGGGACAGAATGCAGGTCGTCGTGCAACGTCGTGGTATCCTTGCCCGCCGTAATCGAGATTACGTTGAAGTCAAGCGAATTTGCCAGTACACCATTGATCTTGTCGCGGATGTCTTGCCCTAGCACCAGGATAAGGCCGATGGTAAAGACACCGACAAACAGCGCGACCATAGTGGTTGTGGTACGTCCGCGTGTGCGGTCGAGATTGCGGAGAGCCATCTTGGTCGTCGCCTTTGCAGGACGCGGCAAGAACATAACTACCAGTCCAGCTAATGACGCAACGAGAATCAATATACTAAACGTGAGCGAGAACTTGAAGGTTGCGGCTGCGATGATCAAGCCAAAGACCACGAGTAGGAAGAGCCAAATGTTGAAGCGTTCGGGCACAGGCAATTTGCTCACCAGGAAGATGACGAGTAGTAGGAACAAGCTCAACAGGCCCAGGAAGAGAAACGTTCCATAGACCGAGACCAGACCCAGGAACACGTTGTTGTTGAGAATGACAATAGCAAGGCCACAGAATAGCACCGAGAGAATCACCAGCAACACGATTGTCAGCAACACGCTCCCGAAACCGTTGCCCTCTGGAATATCACGAATGACGTTCAACGGGCGAATGTTTGCAGCTTGTACGATAGGCAGCAAGCCAAAGATGAGGGCGGTCACAAGTCCAATGACGACACCTCCACCAATAGTAAGCGGGTCTAGTACGAATGGAATGTTGATACCGAACGTCTGATCGACAAGGTTACGCACAAGGTAGCTTACACCTGTTGCCGCCGCTGCACCCACAACACCGCCAATGAGACCGAGCAAGCCAGCCTCCAGGCCAAACAACAGGTACAGGTCGAAGCGGCGATAACCCGTTGTTTTGAGCATAGCAATCTCGGTCTTGCGACGCGAGAGCAATACCTGCATCGTGTTGACAATACCGATACCACCAATCAGCAGAGCCAGCAAACCAGAGATTTCCAGGAAGTTCTTGATGCTATCGACCTGCGCCTGTTGCTGCTTCAATGCGCTCGATGCCGTCTGCGTTGTTGAAACTGGAAACTTACCACCAATCTCTTTCGCCACCGCATCAGCCTGCGCCGAGGTCGTGGTTGAGATGTCAATGGTATCATATGACAACGGAATTTTGGGAGCCGCCGCCTTGTAATCGTCTATCGAGATGAGCACAACACTACCCGCCTGTGTCAGCACACCCGTTTCGGAGACGATACCCGCGATCTTCGCATGAATTGTGCGGCCCGTTGCCTGTGACGATGATGCGTGAATATCAAAGGTGTCGCCAACTTTTTTGTGATACTGGTCGGCGAAAGGCTTTGTCACAATCACCTGATCGTTTTTGAGCAGGTCCGAGATTTTTCCATCGGTTGGATTAAGAAAGGTTGGAGGCGTCACCACAGGATACGTCGCTGGATTCACGGCACGCGCCGTAAAGCTCTGTCGCTGCGAGTTAGAAAGGGTAATTCTGCCTGTATCATTAATGATAGGCGTGTACCCTGTAATTTTATTATTGGATTTTAACTGATCGAAGTACGACAGGTCGTCCTGCGTAAAGGGCTGATTTTGTGAGGTGACGGCGATGTCACCACCGTTACCGTCGCGTACATTGGACGTGAAGGCGGCGTTAATCATGATGCCCACGAGTTGCAACGCCACAATCGCCATTACGCCAACGGCGACACAGAATATCGCCAGCAACGTGCGTTGCCCACCGCGCACCAGTGAGCGCGAGGTGTAGTTGAAGTACATTGAGGTTTTCATTATTGCGTAATTCTCCCACCTGTAGTGTCGATGGACGCAATCAAACCGTCTACGATACGAATGGCGCGGTCTGCATGGCTTGCAACCTCCGAGTCATGTGTGGCGATGATAAAGGTCTTGCCTGTGCGCTCACGCAGATCCGCAATCAACTGAAGAACATTTTCGCCGTTCTTCGCATCGAGGTTGCCCGTTGGCTCGTCGGCGATCACAAAGGCGGGGTCTGTTGCGAGTGCGCGTGCAATAGCTACACGCTGCTGCTCACCACCGGACAACTGGGTCGGGCGATGCGACAGGCGATGCGACAATCCAACGAGCGTCAACAACTCTTTGGCACGCGTTGAAGGCAATCCCTTGTGCTTACCAACGTACAGCGGCACCTCAACATTCTCCTGTGCGGTCAACGTTGGAATCAAGTTGTACGCCTGGAAAACCATGCCGATCTTGTTGTTGCGTACTGAGGCAAGGCGACCCTCCCCCATGCGCGTGATGTCCACGCCGTCAATCAAGACTTGTCCACTCGTAGGATTATCCAGTCCCGCGATAATACCCAGCAAAGTACTTTTACCGGAACCAGAGGGACCAACAATCGACACAAACTCGCTGCTCAAAATCTGGAAGCTGATACCTTTAAGGATATCAATGCGCTCTCGACCCAGCGGCAAGCTCTTCGTGATATTGAGTACATCCATCACCACCTTACGATTAGGGTCAAGCGTGGGCGTGGCTGTAGGAGTCGCGTTCGACTCCACTTCTGTTTCTGGTACAATTCTTGTCTCGTCCATAATGTTAAAATTACTCCTTCTTCTCTAGTCCGTTTCTAGCAAGCACGATGTACCCTGTCTTTTAGGTACACCAAATGTAATAATGACCTTCTCTGAAATGCGCGATGTGGGGAAAATAAAAGAAT
>CAXUGH010000268.1:0-3115 GCA_964250365.1 uncultured Ktedonobacteraceae bacterium | reverse complement strand
ACATAGCTACGCAACAGCATGACGAGAGTTGTACCCTCTCAATCTTCTGTACGTATATACGTGGGCTTCATCAAAAAAACGGGATAGAAGAAAATAGTTGGGGGTATCATCGTGTATATGCAACATAGAGCAACTATGCTATACTAGGCAAGATATTTATAGCATGTATCCTTAAAGGATTTTGTAAGACAAACAGTCATTTACGGTGAGAGGAAATACTAATTATGCGTCGAGGAACACTCACACTCCTCTTCTTCATTTTGTTATTGGCGGTGGGCGCGGCATATGTCGTCTTCTGGCCCGCCAAAGGTGCGAATGGTCAGGCTTTTCATGGCATTCCCAATCCGTTCGCATACAGACAGGGACTTGACCTGCAAGGCGGCGTGCGTGTGCTGCTCGTTCCCGCTCCTGGTCAAAATCCTACTTTAGATGAGATCAACAATACAGAATCACAAATCGAGCAACGTGTCAATGGCGGTCTTGGTGTGAGCGAGCCAAACATCCGCGTACAAACAACCGCTGGTAAATATAGCATTGCGGTTGAGCTACCAGGTCTGAATGGTGGTAACGAGCAGCAACAGGTGCAGAGCCTTCTGCGAAGCGGTGTACTTGAGTTTTGGGATACAGGCCAGAGTGGTCTACAACAAGGCGCGGCATTCGATCCTACTCAATACGTACAGAGCAACGGTGGTACACAACCTCTCTTTATTGGTAGTAGAGACCTTGATCCCAGTCAACTCGGTGTAGGTCAAGACTCGCAGACAGGGGGTACCAGCTACGACATCAACTTTGGTATGAAAGGCGCAGCATTTGGACGCCTCGGCGATTTCACCAAAGCACATGTTGGCGACTACCTGACTATCACACTGGATAAGCAAGTTCTCACTTCGGCAGTCATCAGATCGCAGCTTCCTGGTACTGGACAAATCACGGGTACCTTCACGCTCGATCAAGCAAATCAGATTGTCACCGTACTCAAATATGGTGCGCTTCCCGTCTCATTGACAATTGCTAGTTACGAGACGGTCTCGCCCACGCTTGGTGCAGACGCCATTCACAAGAGCATCATTGCCGCCATTATTGGCTTGAGCATCGTTATTCTCTTCATGCTTCTGTACTATCGCTTGCCCGGAATTCTGGCGGACTTCGCGCTGGTACTCTACGCCCTGTTCTCGCTCGCACTTTTCAAAATGCTCGGTGTGACGCTCACGCTAGCTGGTATCGCAGGTTTTGTTCTCTCGATTGGTATGGCGGTGGACGCGAACGTACTCATCTTTGAACGCATCAAAGAGGAGCTACGAGCGGGTAGGCTACTGGCCTCGGCAATCGACATTGGGTGGAGACGAGCGTGGCCTTCTATTCGTGACTCCAACATTTCGACGCTGATTACCTGTGCGGTGCTATTCTACTTTGGTAGCAACTTTAGCGCGAGCATCATCGTCGGCTTCGCCACAACGCTCTTCCTGGGCGTGGTCGTGAGTATGTTTACGGCGGTCGTCGTCACGCGCACTTTCCTGAACCTGCTCATTCCGACAGGCGTTATCAATCATCCCGCGTTCTTCGGGCTTCCCGCTGGCTCCATTGCTGCTGCCACCGCGTCACCATCGCTGGCACGGCGGAACAGTAGCGTATAGAGGAGTATGTTGTGTTCAATCTTGTAAAATATCGCTGGCTCTTCATTATCATTTCGGGTCTGGTCATCGTTCCAGGTTTGATCTCGTTTTTGATCACGGGACTGGACCTCGGCATCGACTTTCGCAGCGGCTCGACGCTTGACATACGAACGCAGAAACAACTGAGCGTAACGCAGGTGCAGTCCGCGCTCAAATCGCTCAACCTCGCGGACTTGCAGGTGACACTTGCTGACGCAGGCAATACTGCAGCAACGGCTGGCAACAAAATCGTGTGGGTTCGCCTCAACACTACTGTTGACTCCAATGTACAAAACGCAATTGCAACCTTTGTACAAAACAAATATGGTAGTACTGGTGTGAAAACACCTGCATTCACAGACCTGACAGGATCAGATGGGAAAAAGTTCACATTGGCGACGCTCACTGGTTTCAGCACTACGCCCAATGTGAGTGATATTAAAACGATTCTTGCTAAGTTGCCGAATACTGGTACAGGTACGTCGGTATCAAGTGGAACGCCAACTCCGACAACTGGTACGGCAACACCCGCACCAACGGCAAAGGCTACACCAACAAAGGCAGCAAGTACGCCAACAGTGACGGCGACGGCAACAACGAATACAACCGGTACACCTGTCAACATTGTGGATGTGCAACAGGGCACTACGACACAAATCGTGAGCATTGCAACCACCACAGTACTCTCCGTCAATGACGAACCAAAGGTATTCTCGGCATTGGCAAATAATGCTGGTACCTACGTTTCGTTGAATGGCAACTACACGGTGAATCCATCCGTTGCTGGTGATACCATTCGCAACTCTATCTTTGCAGTTCTTGCAGCCTCGGTGTTGATTCTGCTCTACATCGCGTTCGCGTTCCGCAAGGTTGCGAAGCCGTGGCGTTACGGTGCCTGTGCTATCATCGCACTTCTGCACGACGTGCTGGTGGTTATCGGCATCTTCTCTATCCTGGGTTGGGCTTTCCACATCCAGATTGATTCGCTGTTCATCACGGCTCTGCTAACCGTCGTCGGTTTCTCGGTGCATGATACCATCGTGGTGTTCGACCGCATCCGCGAAAATATGCAGCGTCGCACCTCTGAGACCTTCGATGAGGTGGTGAATGCCAGCCTTGTGCAGACGTTGGCACGTTCGCTCAATACCTCGTTGACGGTTATCTTCACGCTGAGTGCCCTCACAATCTTCGGCGGCAGTGGTAGCGTACACAACTTCACGCTCGCCCTGCTCATCGGTATCGTGAGCGGAACCTACTCCTCCATCTTCAATGCCAGTATGCTCCTGGTCATCTGGGAGAAGGGCGAGTTGAACTTTGGGCGTGGCAGACGCGTCGATGCTTCAAGAGTTAGTGAACGCGAACTGGCTCGCGCTCGCGGATAATATCCTACAAAAAAGTGGGGTGGGGGGGGGGAGAAAGAATAAGCGAGATTTGTGTAGAAGAGCCGCCGATTTTTTCTTATT
>CAXUGH010000267.1:0-7612 GCA_964250365.1 uncultured Ktedonobacteraceae bacterium | reverse complement strand
GCTTCTTTTCGGGGCGTTGCTGTTCGCGGCTTCGCTGTGGGGCTTGCGTCCTCTGTGGCGACCCTCGTTCTTGCTCGTGCTGGTCACGCTCTTTTTGCCACTGGGACCGCTCAAAAATATTCCGAATTTGATTTATGACAAAGAGTCATACTACAACTACATTCAGGTTGTACAGCAAAGCGATGGTACACGACAACTGATACTAAATGAGGGGCAGGCGATACACTCGGTCTACTATCCCGACCCTAATACTGTACTAACGGGCTGGTACTGGGATTATTTTCTCGCGGCACCCTATTTCAACGTGGGTTTCACGCCGGATAAACTGCATCGCGTTGGCATTGTTGGACTGGCAGGTGGCACCATCGCACATCAATTTACGAAGGTATACGGACCCGTTGCGATAGATGGCGTGGAGATCGACCCAGCGATTGTAGATGTAGGGCGACGCTATTTCGACATGAACGAGCCGAACTTGCATGTACACGTCGAGGATGGACGAACCTATCTCAATACGACGCACGAAACGTATGATGTCGTCGCCGTTGACGCCTATCAGCAACCATACATTCCCTTTCAATTGACGACGCGCGAATTCTTCACGTCGATACGCTCGCACATGTCGGCACAGGGAGTTGTGGCGATCAATACGGGGCATACCGCACACGATTTTCGGCTTGTGCAGGCATTCATCAATACTATGAGTCAGGTATTTCCCAGCGTCTACGTTTTCAATGTTCCGGGGACTTTTAACACAGAGGTCATGGGAACAATGCAGAAAACGTCGATAGACACTTTTCGCTCCAATCTTGCAAAATTTCCAGCAACAACGGTGATGGGGCAGGTAGCCAGTGAAGTCGTGCCAGTGGTGGCACAAGGGCGTTCCAATGGTGGACTCGTTTTCAGTGATGATCGCGCACCTATCGAGCAGATTACGGATCAACTGCTGCTGAATTACATTCAGCAGCCTTGACAGTGAAGGCTTTCAGGTTGTAATGTGACACGGGCTAGTTGCCCGACACAAACACACATCAACAAATTAGACAGCACTAGAAAACCGAGAGGAAAAGTTATTATGGTGGTAGTTGCAGTTATCGGAGCGCAATGGGGCGACGAAGGCAAAGGACGAGTCATCGATGAACTCTCCGTGCATGCAGATTTTGTAGTACGCTATCAAGGTGGTAGCAACGCGGGACATCGCGTTGTGGATGAAAAGGGTGAATTTGCATTTCGTCTCGTCCCATCCGGTATTCTCTACCCCAACACAACCTGCATTATCGGCAATGGGGTTGTCGTTGATCCCAAGGGACTCATTCAAGAGATGAACGAGCTGCAAAGTAAGGGCATAGATGTCTCGCGGCTCTACATCAGCGAACGCGCCCATGTCGTGATGCCGTATCACTTTCTGTTAGACCGTATGGAGGAAGAGGCACGCGGAGCCGACAAGATCGACAGTACTCAGCGTGGTATCGGACCCGCCTATGTCGATAAACATGCGCGTACCGGTATTCGCATGGCAGACCTGCTCGATGTAGATACATTCCGCGCCAAACTCTCCACCATTCTCGTTCACAAAAATCGCATGCTCACTCAAATCTACGGACAACCCCCTCTTTCACTCGAAGAAATTCACGGCGAATACTTTGCTTACGGGCTACAACTGCGCTCGCACATCGCGGACACGCAAAAGATGCTGCATGATGCACTCTTCGAGCAAAAGACGATTCTCCTCGAAGGGGCACAGGGTGCATTACTGGATATAGATTTCGGCACCTATCCCTTTGTCACCTCATCCTCGACGATGGCGGCGAACTCCGCCGTCGGCGCAGGATTGCCAGCACGCTCGTTAGACCGCGTAATCGGCGTATATAAGGCATATATAACAAGAGTTGGTAGTGGTCCAATGCCAACGGGACTCTTCGATGATGTCGGGCGCAAGCTGCGGGATCGTGGTCATGAGTATGGAACGAACACGGGACGTGAGCGGCGTTGTGGTTGGTTCGATGCGGTCGCGGGTCGCTTCGTTGCTCAGATTAACGGGCTAGACGCTGCTATCATCACAAAGCTCGATGTACTCGATACCTTCCCCACTATCAAAATTTGTACTGCTTATAACCTGCATGGTAAAATGATACATAGCCTTCCCGCTACGCTCAGCGACCTTGCCGCCTGTGAACCTATTTATGAGGAGATGGAAGGCTGGCAATGCGATACATCAGGTATGAGTACCTACGAGGAGCTACCAGCGGCGGCAAAGAAATATCTGCGTCGCCTGGAAGAACTATTGCAGACGCCGATTGCGAAAATCTCGGTCAGCCCACAGCGCGGTAGAACTATTGAGCTACAAAACGTACTCGCCAAGCCGGAGCAAGCGGTAGGCTATCCGAGAAATGCGGTGCGGTAAACGTATCTTGTGCTAGAAGGGATATGATGCATGGCAGAGGCAGGCAACTCACCGCAAGAAAGCACTTACGTCTTTAACGCTGAAAGCGCGACGGAGATGAACAGGCTCACGATACAAGATCGTTTGCTTACTAAAGAGATGGGAAGCTTGCTTCCAGCCAATATCGACCCTTCTAAGATACACAAAGTGCTAGACCTTGCTTGTGGTCCAGGTGGATGGGTGCTTGATCTCGCCTCGGCGTATAGACATATGGAAGTTGTGGGCGTGGATTTGAGCGAGAAAATGATCGCCTATGCCAATAGCCGAAAATGGCCTAACACGTCATTTCGTGTCATGGACATACGGCAACCGCTAGATTTTCCCGATGAGACATTCGATTTCGTGAATGCCCGTCTCCTGTACACATTCATGCCGAAGAATGCATGGTCGCCCTTGCTCGAAGAATGCAAACGCATTCTTCGTCCAGGCGGCTTTGTACGACTCACCGAGAGCGACACGTTGATAAGCAACACTCCTGCATTCGATAAAGTACAGACAATCATAGCCCGTGCAATGCATCTCACTGGCAGAACATTTTCGCCAGAAGGGACACAAATCGGTATCACTCCAATGCTTGGTGGTTTCCTTTACGATGCCGGTTATCAGAATATACAGCATTCTGCTTTTGCCATCGATCTTTCTGCTCACGGCGATGCACACGAGTCTATCTATCAAAACTTTCAAATTGGCTTTCTAACAGCCCAGCCATTTCTACTACAAATGACCCATATGGACGCAACGGAGCTTGCCGTGCTTTGTCAAAATGCGCTTCGCGAAATGGAGTCTGGCGATTTTCGTGCCCTCTGGTACTATTTAAGTGTGTGGGGAAGTAAGGCTGTATAATACCGAATAAGGTTGTGTAACACTAACGAAGACAGGTTTCCCTTTCAAAATCTTAACCATGTCTTCGTTTTTTTATGCCTATCTTCACCGTTTCTCCACCCAATTTTTACCTACCGATGTTAGCCAAGATGCTATCATTCGTATGTATCATTGTATGATTGTTTCTCTGTATTCATGTGTTCTATGAAAAGGGTATGCCAGGGAACAATATTGGTAAATTTAACTGCTGTATTTCGGAAAGGAACGTTCCTGTATGAACAAACGTACCCGTGTCATCATCGCCGTTGGCACGCTTGTACTCCTGCTGAGCGCAACTCTCGGAGGTTTGCTTCTCTCTCGCAATCTCAATGCACATGCTGCTGCTAGTGGCAGTCTTCTCTCTACGTATGGAAAGAAAGCAAGCCCTATGGTGCGTGCATCAGCTAAAAGCTTGAATGCACTTCAGTTCGCTTGTCAAGCGGCGAATCAGCCCCTACGCTGCTACTCGCCCAGCCAGATTCAGCGAGCCTACAATTTCTTGTCTCTCTATAAGAAGGGCTACGAGGGTCAGGGTCAGACGATTGTGATTATTGATTTCTCACAGAGTCCGACCATCGCCCAGGACCTGCACAACTTCGACACGTTGTTCGGTCTGCCTGATCCTACGCTCAATATTCTGACACCTTATGGCACAGACCCAGCAGATCCGGGTGTTGCTACCGAGATCACTCTGGATGTTGAGTATGCTCATGCTGTCGCTCCGCTCGCTACTATTGACCTGCTCTTGACACCTGCAGGAACGGCAGCGACAGCTTCAGACCTGTATGCCAACTTCCTCAAGGGCGTCTCCTATGCCGTCGATAATAAGCTCGGTGATGATATCTCGATGAGCTATGGTTTCCCGGAGACGTGTATCACCCCCGCAGTTGTAGAAAAGTCTCATGCAATCTTTGCCAAAGCTGCTGCAGAGAATATCACGACTATTGGCTCTGCTGGTGATAGTGGCGCAACCAGTGCCAACTGCACCTTTAGCGACTACTCTGGTCGTCGCTCAAGCACATTCCCCGCTGCAGAACCAAGAGTGCTGAGCGTTGGTGGTACCTACCTCGATACCAAAAACGATGGTACCTACCTCGGTGAGACCGCCTGGACTCAGGTATCGACCAACCCAGATAATGGTGCTGGTGGTGGTGGCTTCAGCAAGGTCTATGAGAAACCCGGTTATCAGTTAAAGGCCAATATCCATGACTCAGGACGCGGTATCCCCGATGTCTCTTACAATGGCGACCCACGTAGTGGTGTGATCCTCTACTGTACTTCTTGTGGAACAGGCACACTTCTCGTTGTTGGTGGAACCAGTGCAGGGGCACCACAATGGGCTGGTATTGTTGCTCTCGGCTCACAGTATGCAGGGCATAGCCTGGGCTTCATCAACCCGGCACTGTACAAACTCTACGAGAGTTCCGCGTACAGCACTGCATTCCATGACATCACGATTGGCAACAATACGTACCAGTACACGGATGCGTCAGGTAATCCTGTCACTGTTCTTGGCTTCCCCGCGCTGAAAGGTTGGGACGCTGTAACAGGTATTGGAACTCCCATTGTATCGAAGCTCATTCCGCTTCTTGCTAAGTAAGGCGTCGATACTGCTACTAAGAATGGCGTGTGACTCGCAAGTCACACGCCATTCTTACTATTTCCCCCATATCAAAAAATTTTCACATTCAACTTTTCCTTCGGCAGCATAACTAAATGACTTTGAAGTTAAACAGAAGCTTTTCGCGCAATCAAGCGTTCAACAATTCCTAGTTTCTGCCGTTCGAGATGTTCGATGGTAAAACCCACCTTTTGTACTGCCTCTGCTGGCTCACGTAACAGGTGATCTGCCTGAGTCCATACTGTTAAGGGATTAAGTAGGTATTCAAGTCCACGTATAAGGATGTTGGGGCTACGTACATGTTCGAGGGCGACAAAGCGACCACTTGGTCGTAGAACACGCCACACTTCCGCGATTGCCAGCCGTTCGTCAGGAATACTGCATAGCGCAAGTGTGCATAAAACTGTATCAAAGTGCTGATCGGGGAAAGGTAATGCTTGTGCGTCTCCGATAACTAAATCAACCTGTCGCCCCAGGATTTGAACCCTCTGGCGAGCAATCTCTAGCATCGCTGGGCTGATTTCGATGCCCGTAATCTCCACATGGGATGGATAAAAAGGCAGGTTGCGTCCAGTGCCAATAGCAATCTCTAACACCTGCCCTTGCGTTTGCGAACATGCCCAGGACCGACCACTTCCGAACAAGAGATTTTCGCTGAAAGCTATTTCTCTATCATATTGCGTAGCTGATGCATCATAAATTCCACGCACGCGTTCGGTTTCTTTTTGCGGCGGCATCGAAGTTTTTTCCTTCGTTATTCCTGGTCTACTATATAGTAACTATACCACTTCGTTTACGGCAAAGAATAGACCTGAGGCCACAAATTGTTGCAATCCCAGATTTGCAGTTGTGTGCCATCATTAGTATTACCAGCGGGATCGTCCAGACAACGACCTGATTGTGGATTGAGCAGGGAACCATTCGCTTGTGGTACCCATTGCTGACCCCCGACACCGTTGCAGTCCCACAATTGTACTTTGGTTCCAGCAGCAGTGCCATTGCCAACAATATCAAGACATTTTCCCAAAGCCTGCAACGTACCGTTAGAGGCAACCGTCCAGTATTGGGCATTGCCGCCATTACAATCCCATAGTTGAACGGGAGTACCACTTGTCGAGTTTGCACCTGCAACATCTACACATTTGCCTCCAGGGGCACCAATCGGACCCGACAACGCATTTATCTTAGGTGTAGGAGCGGAGCCAATCAACATTCTACATGCTCCACTACCATCGAACGATCCAACGGCTTCTAACAAACTCGTTCCATCATCTGATGGTAAGAGAGTAGTTGAATAGTTCGCGCAGTAATCTCCTCCACCGGGAACATTCACGCTAACCGGAGCAGACTCTGCATACCATGTTCCTTGCCCCGAAAGGTCTGTTGTGACAAACACCGTGTTGCCGCTTTGATGCCCATTCGTAGCATTCTGTAGATATTTCCCGACGAGAATCAACTCGCCATTTGAGCCTCCTACCGAACTCCACGCCAATCCAGGTGAACTAACATAATAGCTACCATCGCTCGCATACACTTCGGTACCCAGATTAGAAGCCGTGCCCCAGTTGTCACCGTCTGGCGATGTGCGGATATGCACCGAACAACCAGGATTGCCGCAAACTTCATAGGCCATTACGTAACTTCCCGTTGGCAATTTGACAACTCGTGCCATCCCTGGTCGTGCATTCCCATCATTGACGGCAACATCATAGACCTCCGAACTCCACGTAGCTCCGCCATCAGTCGAAACCTCATGACCCAACAACTGGTTATAGCCGTCGGACTGATGGCGTTCATCGGAAAAGTAAGCGACAAGATTACCAGAACTATCAATAGCAAATTCTGGCTCCCACAAACCCACGACATTGCCTTGCCCACCTGTTGCAATAGAACTGCGATGTGTCCAGTCATTGCCTGTATCCGTACTCACATACAGTTCGATAGTCTTACCCGCCCCTTCGGTTAAAGCCAACAAAATGGCACCAGCAGGGAGATTTCCCATTGGGTTCGGTAGTTCAAAAAGGGCAGAACAACACGCGCCTGAGCCGATACTTGGAGCGGGCAATGGAGACCAGGAGTCGCCGTTATCGATACTTTTGTAAGGCACAAAGCCATCGGAGATAGCAATCAGAGTACCATTTGCACTACCATTATGCGCCAATCGAATGACTCGTGGATAATCAACCGCCGACGAGCCAACGGTAACTGTCGCATCAGCGTGAACTTTCGGTGCGCCAAGCGCATTGAAACTAAACAACATCAACGATAGAACAAGCGCCGTGAGAACGAGGAGTTTGGCAATCTTCAAAAGCATTGGAAATACCTCCTTGTACGAGTTGATAAGAACTACTACGTACTTACCAAATGCAATGACCTTCGTAGTTTGAAACAGTTGTAAAGGAGAGGCGTTGGAAAATTACAACGTTACAACAGTATGTCCTAATGTGTGTAACTATTTGGCACAAAGATAAAAAGGTATTCATAGCCATAACAGGTAGCTGAAAATTAAACTCGCGTTCAATTCTTGTTATGGCTAATTGATTAAGTAAAGTATAAAGTATAAACCCGAAAAAAGTCAATGCTTTAATGACAAAGATGAAAAAAGAGTTAGAAGATAGGGCAACCATACACAGTTGCCCTATCTTCTAACTCTTTTTTCATCTTTGCTTAGGCAGTATGCAAAGTAA
>CAXUGH010000266.1:0-7625 GCA_964250365.1 uncultured Ktedonobacteraceae bacterium | reverse complement strand
CTGATTCATCACACCCTCGTGCCCATCCACCACGAAAACATAAATTGAAGAACAGCACCAACAATCCAAAAAAGATCTTCCCATCCTCATACCCGCCCTCCACCACCTCCCACCTACTCATCCTTCCCCTGCTCTTCGTACAACTCGTCAAGAGCGCGGCGTGTCCTCAACGTATCTGGATGCTCTACCCCTAACACCTGCTCTCGATCATGCAACACCTGTTCAAGAAGGATTTGTGCTTGCTCGCGCTTGCCCTGTTCCCAATAGAGACCAGCAAGGTTATGGCGCGTTCTTAGCGTGTCGGGATGTTGTAACCGTAGCAGTTGCTCTTGACACTTTAATACTTGCTCAAAGCTATCTTGTGCCAGCCTAGCCTTACCCTGATTCATGTAGAGGACGGCTAGGCTGTGGCGTGCGTTCAGCGTATCAGGATGTTGTAACCCTAGTAGTTGCTCAAAACTGCTCAAAACTTGCTCAAATAGGTCTTGAGCTTGCTCGTACTTGTCGAGTTTGAAGTAAAGGACGGCAAGGTTGTGTCGGGTACTCAACGTATCTGGATGCTGTAGACCTAAAACCTGTTCTTGACTCTTCAATACTTGCTCATTGAGAACTTGAGCTTGTTCAAACTTCTCCTGGTTATTGTAAAGGAGAGCAAGATTGTGGCGAATGCTCAGCGTAGTAGGATGCTCGGCTCCTAATAGCGGTTCTTGACTCTTCAATACTTGCTCAAGGAGAGCTTGGGCAGAGTCATATTGACCACGATTGTAGAAGTAGACAGCTACATTGTGACGTAAGTAATTTACTTCCTCATTCTCTATCTGCAATTGGTCTGCATGCTCAAAACACATCAATGCATCACTAATATAACGTTGACTCCGTATCCAGGGAGCAACTTCATCAAAGGGAAAGACATTGTAGACGACTTGTAAAGCAATATTTGCCCAATGCTTCTGTGTTGCTACATCCATCTCGTCATAAAGTACAGCTTGTACAAGTCGATGTAGCGAAAGAGTTTTTGTCTCGGCTTGGCGAGATAGCAACGAATACTTGCCCAAATCTCTGATGGTATCATCCCATGTGATTTGGGAGTTTGCTGCTTGCTGCAAATCCTCACTCACATAATGCGCTCCCTGTATGAGCATCTCTTCGGCGATGGCGTCGGGGGCGAGAAAGGCACAGAGATGTATGAGGTCGATGGCGGCTGGATTGCTCGCGGCTAGTTTGTCGAAGGCAAGAGACCATGTGGTTGCGACGGGAGCGTGGTCGTCTGTGAGGCCGCCGCGACGTGCGAGAAGTGTTTTGCGCTCCCGTTGATACAGGGCGAGATAGTCTGGAAGGCTGATTCCGGTCTCTTCTATGTAGGCACCAGCTTGATCGAGGGCAAGTGGTAGATAGCCAAGCTCTTTAGCGATGGCCTCGGCGGTTGTACGTTTCTTTGCGTCAAGTTGTGCAAGTTCGGTATCGTTCACTCCTGCACGGCGCAAGAGAAAGTGGACGCTTTCATCAGGTGGCAATGTTGTCAGTTCGACTTTGTGAGCGAGGCTGCGGACAGCTTGCGTGCGTGTGGTTAGGAGTATATGCCCACCTGTATGTATAGGTAGATACTCTTTCACCATGTTCAGGTCATCGGCGTTATCGACGATCAGCAACCAGGACGGATTGCTTTGAAACCACGATTTGACGGCGGCGACGATGCGTCCCTGATCCTGCTCGTTCGGATCGGAGACCTGAACAATGCTGGCAATCTGCGTAAAATCTGCCAGCAATTCCTCACGCGAAGCGGCACGCACCCAGAAAATGGCGCGATACTCCTTATGATAGCGATAGGCGTACTCAAGGGCGGTCTGTGTCTTGCCAATACCACCAAGACCGCTAATTGCCTGTGTCAAGGCGGCGGTTTTGCTGTCGGTCAACGCGTCGTGCAGAGTTTGGAGCGTCTCTTCGCGCCCTGTAAAGAGAGGATTACGCTTGGAAGGGACATACCAGATAGTCTCTCTGTTTGTGTTCGCACTCGGCTCTTCAGATGAATGTAGTTGAAAAGATGAAGCACCAATGGAAGGTGGCATCACTGATTGAGGAGCAGTAGGTGTTGCGCTATTAGGCGTAACCTGTTTTATCTCTGTGAGTATCTTCTTGATTCCTCTTACGACATTAGCATACCCCGCTGATCGCGGGTGCCAGTCTGTGACAGGTTTAGCATCCTTGGGCAACATTTGTAGTTTTTCAAAGGGCGCACCTTCCCAATCAACGTGGTCGAGAATGATTGGGATAACACGAGCCTCCTGTGCCTCGTGCCGTGCCAGAGCGCGTTTCATTTCGATGCTATAGCAGTACTCCGAATCCATAAAGTTAGAGCTTATAAGCAATAGAATGATCGCGGCACTATTCAGGTGCGCGTCGATAGAATTCTTCCATTCCATTCCTGCATTGATATCGCGGTCATGCCAGGCCGTGATGAGTCCCTGTTGTCGCAAATTGGAGAGGTGCTTTGCAAGCTCATCGCGCATTCTTTCGTCTTTATGAGCATAAGAGTAAAAGATTTCAAGAGGCTGTATATGTTCTTCTGCCGTCATTCGTCGCGCTCCTCGACAAGACTTCCTCATGTATCCCTGAGAGAAATTTTCAGTGCCTCTAGTGTAACGTATAGAAGAAGATATTTCAATAAAAACTGGACGAAGAGTAACATCATTTCATTGCCTATTGATGTAGGCAAGAACAACCATATTCTCTAATTGACAATTTTGTGTATTCTATGATATGTTGCTTGTATAACGATGATAACTGACATCTTTTAGAGGTGATATGTGCGAGTGTATTGCTGCTCAAGAGGTAAACCGTTTAGAATAATGCTTTTCATCTCGCTGCTACTCCTGTGCGTCGGTTGTGGACAGAATAGCTCTGGCGATGCTATCTCTACCAATTCAGGATATCAACACGCAAGCAGCGCGACACCTTATCCTACTACCGCAAAAACTTCTTCGGGCAGTTCCATGCTCAATCTTTCCCCGAATAATACAAACGTAGCCGCCGATGCTGACGGCTTACACATTGTGTCATTGCATGGTATCCAGTGTTTAGGTGCTACTATAATAACCCCGCCTAATCTCTTAGTGCTAGCAACAAATCGTTCTACGTATGATACTGGAGAGATTCAACAGATAACAAAGTACGTTAATTTAATTAACCAAGGTAATCAGGTGATGAATAAAATGCCTTTACCGTCTACACTACGTCGGGTGTTAGGTGGTCGTATTGAAAGGGATAGTACTTCCCATGATTTACTAGGTTGCGATGTAAATTATCAAATTACTAACACGAGTAATGCAGCTATTCAGATACCTCGTGTTGCTGTAAGGCTTTCTCAAGCTTCTCGTCCAAACACATTTCACTATCGTCTTATCGACTTCTGTACCATGATACAGCATGAAGAGGGTAGCAGTTGTCTGAGTAGTGGTGGAGGCCCTGCATTATGCTCTGTACATCAAGCCTATATCTCTCTAACTCCTGGAGCCGCAGGCGCAACCTTTGGAGCTGCACCAACTGCTGGAGGAACTTGCCCAGCTCTTACTATTGCACCACAGGCGTCCATTGACCTCTATATAACCTTTGATGGGCCAGCCGAAGTATACTCGGTTGTGCCAGAATTTACTCTGATAACTTCCGCAGGGCAAAACGTAGTTGCGTTGCCGCAACTACAAAGCATTATTGCTTTTGCTGACACAAGCCAACTTGCTTGCTATGGATTGCAGGGAAATACCTTTATTCTGGAAACACCAACTTTGCTTTCATGGTGTTTGTAGTATCCGTAAGATTACTTCTTTTTGAAAACGGGAGCAGGAGAGAGCTATGCCTTCTCGCAAGAACAAAGGCAAATTAACTGCTAAAACAAAAGATCGTAGCAGTGCAAACAGGCAAAAGTCTGCGCTTGCTACTAGTAAGAAAGCCGAGCAGAAAGTACCCTCTCCGGTTACTACCAGTTCCTCTCCATCTCCTACTCCTCATCTTCCATCAGCCGGTACTGCACAGACTTCTCCGTCGAGTGTACCCAATAGCACCGTACCTGTACAAAAGGTGCAGCCCTTCTCAGATACTCCCTTCTGGGTCTACCGTGTGGCGAAATGGTGGACCGTTGCGTTTACAGCCCTCCTCAGTAGCCTTGCTCTAGGGATAATCGCAATTCTCTTTGGTCTAAACTCATTTGCACCTCCACCACTCTTAGATGTCATCCATTTTTATCCCTGGCAGTCTTTTGTAGTCGGCGGTATCGTCATACTTTTTAGTATTTACGCATGGATCATCTCAAGAGTGCCAATGCGAGCAGTGCGGAAATCGGGTCAAATTATTTACACATTGTCACGACCATTGATCACGACCACAATTGTCTCAACAATCGTTGCGGTTATCAGCATCTCGCTACTTGCTACTATAATTTTGCGTCCCGTTGGTTGCCCCAGTTTCTTATGTCTCCCTCCTCTTCACACATACAATCGTTATAGTAACCACGACGACAATATAGAGACCTATTTTACGGCTCAGCAGAGTACATCGTTTGCTCTCTCTCAAGACCCATCATCGTATTCGCTGAAGAATCTGCCAGAAAAGGTGGCTGCTGTACGTATAGACTCGCAGACGACGGAACCGTATACGATAGCTTTTGGAGTACACAATCTACAACGCAATCAGGGTATGTTTATCGAGCAAGTCGGACTTGTCATTGATGAAATTGTATCTTCGCCTCATCCACTAAATGTATGGTTTAAGGGTTTATCAACCAGCTATCTTAGTAATCCATATCGCGCTATCTACAATGGACAGTCGGCTGAAGCAACTCTCTATGGCACCTACATTCGCTTGCCAGAGGGACATGTACAGCTTTCTCCTGATGAATATGATGAGCTTGAGCTACAGGTGGTGTCACATGTTGAGGTAGATATGCGTTTTCATATTCAGGTTTTGTATCGCATCAATAGCGAATCAAACGAACAGGCTATAAATGTACCAGGGACGTTTGAGGTTGTCTTCTCAAATATCGACAATTGGCATTCATACCAGTTGAAAGAAGGTCGCTTGGTTCGTATGTAGTGTAACTCTCTCCCATCCTTGCTATTCCTATTGCGTTTTGAGGGCTGGATGCTTATACTGTAGTGTATCACTATGTTTCTGCATTTCTATATGCGAGCAGACCTGATAACACAAATGACGAGCCTATTTCACACAAGATAACGGGGATGTTACGCGCATGGAGGACAACCCGGCACACGATATTCCACAAGTATCGTTACCTGCAAGAACGCCATCGGGCAGGCTGGACAGAGAGGAGCAGCAGTCTGTGCAAGGAAATATTGCCATCAAAGGGACACGCAACGGCTTGCTTTTGACTATGGAGCCGGGGACGCCGTTCAGCGACCTGATCGGCGCATTAGCCACTCGGCTTGCGGAGGCACCAGACTTCTTTCGCGGTGCATCGCTTTCCGTCGATACCACGCGCCGCAAATTGCTGGTGAGCGAGCGCACACAACTCGAAGACCTGCTCTCACACTACTACATGTCCGTCTCACCTATCGAGCAGGGCAAGACGATACAAAAAGAGATACCTAAGACGATGCAATTTCCAGCGGAAGAGACGCCATTACCAGGAATGCCTGCCCCCAGTGAGATACAGCAGGAGGCACGCGACCCACGCGAGTCAACCGACACGCTCTTCCTGCATCGCACGGTACGTTCGGGACAAGCCATTCACCATGCAAGCAACGTCGTGGTGCTGGGCGATGTCAACCCCGGTGCCGAGATCGTCGCGGGCGGCGACATCATCGTATGGGGCGTCCTGCGCGGCATGGTACACGCTGGCTACCCCGACAACGCCAACGCCCTTGTCTGTTCGCTCCTCCTCTCGCCCGTCCAATTGCGTATCGCGCACCTGCTCTCGCGTCCGCCAGAAGGCTTCGAGGCACAGCCGCGACCAGAAATCGCCTCCATCAAGAATGGGCAAATCGTCGTCGAGACGTGGACCAACGGGCGTTCATCACGGAAATAATTGATTGTAAGAATGGGATTTTTTGCGTCCGAGGCGCAAAAAATCCCATTCTTACAAATGAAGGCGATTGATAAACACTATATTTTTAATAGACTTCATGGTATACTCAGAGACAATGTATACTTCTATCGCAGTCCGAACAGTTTATCATTGGAGCATTGTATGGAGAGCCGGATAATTACCGTCACATCTGGAAAGGGTGGTGTCGGCAAAACAACAACGACCGCGAACCTCGGCACAGCCCTTGCGATGCAGGGCAAAAAGGTGGCTGTGGTGGATTCAGATATTGGTTTGCGTAACCTCGACGCCGTGCTGGGCCTGGAAAATCGTATCGTCTATGACCTTGTGGATGTCGTTGAGGGCCAGTGTCGCTTACGCCAGGCACTCATCAAAGATAGACGCGTCTCCGATTTATTTCTCCTCCCCGCTGCACAGACGCGCGACAAAAACGCGGTCAATAGCGTGCAGATGGAGCAACTATGCCAGCAGTTGCGCCAGGAGTTCGATTTCGTCATCATCGACTCGCCCGCAGGTATCGAGCAAGGATTTCGCAACGCGATTGTTGGAGCCGACGAAATTGTGATCGTGGCAAACCCCGAAATGGCCTCCGTCCGTGACGCGGACCGCATTATCGGCCTCGTTGAAGCGGCTGGCAAGCCAGAGCCACGCCTGATACTCAATCGCTTGCGTCAGGAGATGGTCAAACGTGGTGATATGATGGCGGTCGCTGACGTGCTAGAGGTGCTGGGTATCGACCTGCTCGGCATCGTTCCAGAGGATGAGATGATTATCGTCGCCACCAACAAAGGCGAACCAGCCGTTTACGACAAAACTTCACGCGCCGGACGCGCCTACCTCAACGCCGCCCAACGCATTATGGGTGAACAGGTTCCACTTGAGGACGTAGTAGATTCTCCGTCGCTTTTAGAGCGTCTCCGCCGTCTCCTCGGCTTTGGTCCCGCCATAGCCGACGAGAAACGGCTTCGTTCGCAGTCGTCATAGAAGGGGGCAGGTATGGGTGTTTTCGAGTTTATAGTTGGGCGTAAGAAGCAGACACCAGGAGAACTGGCGAAAGAGCGTCTGAAAGTCGTACTGGTTCATGACCGCCTCAAGGTCAATCCAGAGGTGCTAGAGATGATTAAGGAGGAGCTACTGTCCGCCATCTCACGCCGCCTTGATGTTGATGAGCAGAACATGCAGGTTAGCCTCGCACGCGAAAGCGGTTGGGACACCATTCAGGCCAACGTGCCCATCAAGCGGCAAAAAGTATCGTTTGAATGGGACCCACCAGCGCACACCGCTGCCAACCCCAACGTCATACGCGGCAAAGTGCATCTCGAAGACAACGAATAGCGACAATAAAAACATGTAGGGGAGACCCTTGCGGTCTCCCTGTTCTAAGACAACGAATAGCGACAATAAAAACATGTAGGGGAGACCCTTGCGGTCTCCCTGCTCAAAATGTAGGGAACTCTTGCGGTCTCCGTGCCCAAAATGTAGGGGAGACCGCAAGGGTCTCCCTGCTCCCTGATAAAATGCACAAATAAATACAGGCACAACGATAAATCGTTGTGCCTGTATTTATTTGTGC
>CAXUGH010000265.1:3538-7626 GCA_964250365.1 uncultured Ktedonobacteraceae bacterium | reverse complement strand
GCTTCATGGTGCGCCCTCTGGTTATTCAGTTGGTGGCTGCCCTTGTGACCTATCTCTGGGTGCGTAACACGATGAAAGCGTTGGAGCGAGCGAATAAAGCAGAGCTGATTTTGCAGCTTGAGCATACTATCGCAGAGCAAAAAAGGGAGTTGGACGAGGGTATTCAGCAAATCCTGTACACGCTGATTCAAGCCGCCAACGGCGATACAAATGTACGTGTTCCTCTAGCTCAACAACATGCACTGTGGCAGGTAGGTGTTGGACTCAACACCTTGCTTGCCCGTCTGCAGAGTGCTCGTTTTCAGCAGCCTAAGATAAGTGAGCGCGAATTGCAGCAAATTAAGTTGGAGTTACAGCGTCTGACCTACAATATACAAAGAGCGAAGAGAATGCAAACGCCGCTGTGGTTTGTTGCGACAGGAACAGATATTGACCCGTTGCTCGGCGAACTTGCGGGATATTCTCTGCTTCTCCCTCCATCAAATTCAGAGAGAAGACGATATTGAACATACATTGGTAGAGACCGATGTATCACATCCTTGTTCAGGTATCGAGTACCTACAAGGACGCGATACATCAGTCCCTACAGCATTACGGGCGATTCGTATTGTTGTCGGGCAAGGCGGCTTGATTGAGTTGGTCAGGAGTGAGTAGTGCTCCTTGTAGATTAGCTCCGGTCAGGTTGACTCCTGTCAAGTCTGTACCGCTAAGATTGACTCCACTCAGATTCGCATTACTCAAATCCGTTTGAATCAATTCAACCTGCGTCAAGTCCGCGTTGCTGAGATTTGCACTGCTCAGAAATGCGTCGCTTATATCCGCGTCGTGGAGAAGAGAGTCGCTGAGATTCGCACCAATAAGATTTGCTCCGTGCAGGTCTGCACGTGTGAGGTCTGCCCCTCGCAAATCGGCATTGCGTAGGTTTGTTTGGCTAAACGTTGTGCCACGCAAATCTGCATCTCTCAAATTGATGCCGCTGAAATTTGCCTCACTAAAATCTGCATTGCTCAGGTCTGGCTGAATATCAGCATGTTCATTACGCCATGTGTTCCACGCATCCACTCCTCGCATAAGAGTTTCTATCTGTTCTTGTATCGCCATTCTTGTTTCCTTTCCGTAAAAGCACGTCTCTGTCTAGTGTTCACCAGTAACATCTTATCACTCAAAACATTCTATGTGAAAGTGCCAATGCTATGTCGTGTTGGAGTGGAATAAATCAGAGCTATAGGTAGCTAACTTGCTGATAATTGTTATACAATTTTAATGAAGTAACGAGAAGGAGTACACATAATGGCAACTCAGCAAGATTGTGCCACGATTGAGCAGGCAAACGCATTACTAAGACAGCGTTTGGAAGGGCTTGAAGATGACTTACAAGATCAGCAAAACTTATTGAATGGAATCTTCCCCAACGATCCGCAACGACCCGATGTTCAGAACAAGATAGAAGACCTTTCCCGACAGAAGGCAGACTTGCTAACCGAGATTCATAAAGGAGAGCAAGCTTTCAAGGATTGTCAGCAGCAGAATCAGCAGGCGGAATAGATTCGCGCTTGCATTGTAGTGTCGGAAGACATTGCTTGCTCCCTTTATTTACAGAAATAATACGACCGTAAGGAGAAACGTGTATGGCTTCTCAACAAGAGAATCAGCAGAGAGTAGATGGGCAACAGAACAAGGCTCAGCAACAAGATAAGAACCAGCCGAATATCGTCGCGATGATGACAACGGAACACTACAATCTGCAATCTGGACGCTCTATGACGATATCAGAGGCAAATGGTCGCTCCAGCCTCTTTCTCAGCACAGTGTCCACTGCCCTTGTTGCGCTGGCCTTTGTTGCACAGATTGCCCACTTGGGAACGGAATTCTATGTCTTCGCTTTAATTCTGTTCCCCTCACTCTTTTTTGTAGGACTTGTCACCTTCGAGCGCACTGTCCAGGTAGCAATTGAAGACATCATCTATGCACGCGGGATTAACCGCATCCGGCACTTGTATACCGAGATCGCGCCGCAGATAGCAGAGTATTTTGTCTTGCCTTACTATGATGATGAGATGAGTGTGTACGGCAGCGAAGGCGCGAAGCTTTCCTGGTGGCAATTTTTCCTGACGATATCGGGCATGATTGCCGTGATCAACAGTGTACTTGCGGGCACGTTTATCGGTCTAGTCGTCTACCGCTTTCTCGCCTTGCCGCTCGTATTCGCTACTCTTATCGGCTTGCTGGGCTTTATAGTCGTGCTTGCATTCTTCCTTCGCTATCAATGGACACGCTGGGGAGAGGCACAAAGAAAGCTCAAGACGCTCTTTCCGCGTCCCGCTTCTGCAGAGCGAACACCGATTACCGAAAGCTAAATCAGAATATCATAATGCGATACCTTTGTCGGATTCCCAAGCAAGAGAGAAATCACTAGTTTAGCTGGGTAGCAAAGATACGTACTACTGTATATTAGGTGCCAACAATAGTAGTTCCATGCCAAAGTCAAAACGACTCCTTGCAGGATCATGTATCGATGGCTCTCTACTCAAGAATGAGAGGCCACTTTTAGTAACAATTTCTTCACTCCCTTTTTTTGTATATTTACGAGTAAGATAGAGGCGTATAGTGTCGTCAGGAGGAAAATCTACATGTGTACTGTCGGGGAGTGTTATTTTCATGATAGAATTTGTGATATTACGATAAAGAGCCTTCACTTGAATAGCCCTCTCTTGTTCTAGCATTCCATCAAAAGAGACATCTTCCGAGCTAATGCTGATATCAGTATTTTGACGTAAAGCACTAATTGCAAATTCTCTGAAGGGTTTACTCCTTGAATATTCCTCTGCTGCTTCTTGTATCGCCTCTGTATCAAAGTCATTCGTGTACGCTATTTCTAGCAATAATCTATCTTGTGGTCTCAGGAAGCCCGAAATAGTTTTCAATAAACCTAAATCGTTCTCGAAATTTGCCAGCGTGTTTCCAAGCAAGGAAAAAAGTATTGGTTCTTCATCTACTATATTACTTAGTAGCTGCCTACACTCTTCAACGTTTCTTTTAATAGAAAAGTCAATTTGAATAGGAAGTATCTTCCTTCGTTCAAAGAATGCTGCTTTTATGGCTTCCTGAACGCCCACTCGTAACATTTCTGGACTCATATCGACAGGAAAATAGTAGAGTTTTGGGTTCGTTTTGTACAAGTCTCTGAGAATATCTCGGTCTTTATGTCCTGTTCCGACTCCTAGACTCACATAATGATACTTTTGAGAACCCAACCTGGGGAATGTTTGACTCCAACGATCCGAGAAATATTCTATGCTTTCCTTCATTACAACATAAAAAGGGTCTGTGCAGGCAGATGTCCATGCTAGCGTAGGACCTATTCCCCAATACGAGAAGCCTGACGTAATTTGCTTTCCGTCTCCTATTTGAGAGACTCTCCCTCGTAAGCCTTGAGTAAGGTCTGCCAATTTCTTTGATTGATCTTCTCCGATGATAGATAATGTCCATCCTAGTCGCGCATTATTGATAGCTTCCTCAATTTTACTAAGTGGTTGGCTTGCAAGTGGAGATGCTCCTTCTAACGGGCCTGAGACGGTGGAAGATTGTTCTTCCGGTTTGTTCATAGCAATGCCTCCTCTCTCAGAAAAATGAATCAACGAATCCAAATAGGATATCTCTACTCCTAGAAACGTCGCTATAACTCCTCGTAATCCCATTTGAGGAACCGTCTCATCCTTTTCCCAACGCCTCACTGTTTGCACACCTACATGAATCTTGTCAGCCGCGTCTTCCTGTGTCAACGCATATCTTTCTCTTGCACGCTTAAAGAGTTGACCAAAACTCATACTATCCATAGTAAGGAGCCTCCTGGACAAGGTTAATGAAAATGCTGTTAATCTATATTACCTCAATAACCTGCTGTATGTCTAACAAAATGCATTATTTTGTAATATAGCTGAAAGTTTAGTTGCTTTGTGGGCAAGGAAAGGTATAGTGCGAACAAAATAGATGTGTCTGAGCTGTAAATGGCGGATAAAAGGTTGCTGTATGAGCTAGCAATACTATTTTTCATCTAGTAAATAGACATTCTTTTCACAACATTCTTT
>CAXUGH010000265.1:0-3438 GCA_964250365.1 uncultured Ktedonobacteraceae bacterium | reverse complement strand
ACATTCTTTTCACAACATTCTTTCTCATTCGTGTTCGCATCATCAGGACTGAGAAAAGTGTGAGAAATTGACCTACGAACGAGCAATCTCTGTAAGCATTTGAACTTCTTTTGTTTCCTCATATCGGCTACAGTTTTCTCAAGGACATGTTTTAGTCTCGATAAGTAGCGGTACCTTCAGAAGGACAACAGAGATGGAAGCAACAAAACTTTCCTCGTTAAAGAGTTTCGTTGGCTCGAGTTTTGGAAACTATCAGCTAGTACGCCCTATAGACACAGGGGGATTTGCAACAGTATACCTGGGTATTCACAACGAACTGCATACGAAAGCTGCCATCAAAGTATTGCACACGCGAATGGGCTTCGATGAAATCGAAATGTTTCGCTTGGAAGCGCGTACCGCAGCACGCCTCGTTCATCCAAATATCATACGGGTTTTCGATTTTGGGTATGAGCAACATATTCCCTTCCTCGTCATGGATTATGCTCCTCATGGCAATATACGACAACTATGTCCAGTAGGAAGTCATCTTCCACAAGGAATCATAGTGAGCTATGTGAGACAGATTGCAGGAGCTTTACAATACATGCATAACTATGGATTCGTTCACCGTGATATTAAGCCCCAGAATATGCTGCTAGGACGTGATGAGCGTATTCTTCTAGGCGACTTCGGCATTACCATCGCGGCTTCTCTTAATGCAACACGCTTACAAAAGAATATAGGCACTCTCCCATATATGTCTCCCGAAAGTCTGGTAGGAAATACTTGCTTTACAAGTGATCAATACAGTTTAGCTATTGTTGTATACGAATGGCTATGTGGCGAGACACCTTTCAAGGGGACAGCATATCAAATTATGCGACAACATCTCTATGCTACTCCACCACCACTTCACGCGAAGATGCCAACTATCTCTCCAGCAGTTGAGAAGGTCGTGCTAAAAGCACTAGCGAAACGACCCGAAGAACGCTTTGCCAATATTCAAGCATTTGCACAGTCGTTAGAAGCGGCGTACAAAGGAGCGTTCTTCGTTTCTTTTCCTCTTCCAGCGAACATACCGGAGCATACCTCTCAACCTGTAGAAAAGCTATGCCCATCTCCGCTTGTGTTACCACAACAGAAAAAACGGGGCAACCTATGGAAAGAGATGACACAGGTTTTTGCTAATATGTTGTTAGTCGGATGTGGAATGCTCGGGCTACTTACTGCACTAGGAATTCCATTACAGCAATCCTGGTTCATGTGTTTATTGGGCATGAGTATACTTCCTTTACTAATTGCTTTGTGTACAGGAAGTATAAAAGCATTTGTTTATACGGGAAGTATTGCGCTATTTGCAGCAGCATGGGGAGTAGGTTTTCAGTCACAGCAAATCTTTGCATGGGTGTACATTCTTCTTCTCGTACCTAGCATATTAGTAGCACTTTCAATGAGCATAACTAGAGGATCGCCTTGATTTGCAGGAACTAATGCTGCCCTTGCTTTCGAGATAACTCTGCATGCCTTTTTACTATTTCAACAATACGAGTCTCTCAGAAAAAGATTGAGCAATACACCGAAGATTTGAGCAACCCGCCTTGAAAGGAGCAACCAGAGATGTTATACTAGTGTTACTGAGCGACGAATACACCAACCTCTAAGTCAAGCAAGAAGAAAAATCGCTTGTCGAGTCAGGCTTCATAGACATAGAACAGTTAGCTGGGGAGGCAGACAAAATTCTTGCTTGGTGTAAGACCGTCAAAGAGGCCAGAGAGGAATCGTCCTACCAAGAGAAACGGGACTTCTTACGTATCCTCGGTATCAAAGTCTTTATCGACAAATCGGATAAGCACCGTGACGATTTGCTCTGGCAAATTGAAGCGAACCTTCCTGAAGTCCAGGAGATTATTATGAGCAATGCATACAAACGAGACAGTGCGGGTAGTGTCACGCACATCTCCACTTGCTACCCCTGATGCTTCTCCCCTTGCGATTTCCTTGGCCTCGCTCTGCCTTTAGTGGCTGAGGTTTTTCGCAGTGTCTTGTTCCGCTGTATTCTTTTTTTTTGTTCGTAGGCTACGTTTACCCTGTAGCAAGCGTCCTTCGTTTTTATTCAGTGTTGCTTATCTCTATGGATAGGCACGGATGTATTCTCATTGCCACAAGCCGGACGTGTAGGTCATCGACAGACCGATAGTTGCTAGTACGGAGCGCAACCCGTCGTGGCATGGTCAACAATGTGTTGCGTTACCGGAAAGGTTTTTTATGAGTACCGATGGATTACTCAAGGCTCTCAACGATTCACAGCGTTATCTCGATATTGTACACAAACCACAACTCACTCAAAGCGAGTCGGAGTGGTTGATTGAGACGACCGTCAGCAATTTTGCGAAATATTATAATAGTGGTTTTATCGAGTATCGTAAGTCGGTCGCCGAGGCAAGCGATTATGCATCAGTTGAATGGACGGGGCGCGGTGCGACCTTTAAGGACGTGCTGGGACGCGAGTACATCGACTGTCTCGGTGGCTTCGGCGTCTTCAACCTCGGTTGGTCGCATCCAAAGGTCGTGAGAGCCGTGCAAGCACAGTTGGAGAAGAGTCCGTTACCGACGCAAGAACTGCTTGATCCCCTGCGTGGTATGCTCTCTCACCTGCTCGCAGAGATTACTCCGGGGGATATTCAATACAGTTTCTTCGTGGGTAGTGGTACCGAGGCCGTTGAAGGTGCCATGAAGCTCGCAAAACTCTACACACGCAAGAGCGGTTTCATCGCCTCGGTGCGTGGTTTCCACGGCAAGACAACAGGTTCGCTCTCCCTCACAGGTAAGGCCATTTTCCGCAAACCCGCCCTGCCACTGCACAACAACGTCTTTCACGTCCCCTATGGCGACGCCGACGCGGTTGAGCAACAGTTACGTATCGCACGTGAAGTCGGCAATGATATCGCCGCCGTCGTGATGGAGCCGGTACAAGGCGAGGCTGGCGCGATTGTGCCGCCCGACGACTTCTGGCCTCGTCTACGTCAGATTTGCGACGAGTACGAAGTCTTGCTCATTGCCGATGAAGTCCAGACGGGTATGGGTCGCACAGGTAAGCTGTGGGGCGTCGATCATTGGGATGTTGCACCTGATATTATCTGTTCCGCCAAAGCACTTGGTGGTGGCGTCATGCCGATTGGTGCCTTCATGTCCACGCCTAAGATTTGGAGCGTGATGAATAGCAATCCGTTCATTCACACCTCTACAACGGGTGGCAATCCGCTCGCATGTGCTGCCGCCATTGCTGCCATCAACGTTACGCTCGAAGAGGGCATTTCAGAGCAAGCGGCTGAGAAAGGCGAGTACTTCATTCAGCAATTGAAGGACATTGCCGCTCGTCACAGCGACATCTACACGCACATCACGGGTAAGGGTCTGCTCATCGGACAGCACTTCGTCAACGATGATATTGGCTAC
>CAXUGH010000264.1:0-7648 GCA_964250365.1 uncultured Ktedonobacteraceae bacterium | reverse complement strand
GCATGCAGTATAGCTGATTACGGACATCCCATCTCGGCACGTACACTAGTAGAGGAATCTACTCGCTCATCATGGGAGTCATCCAGCATTGACCTTGCTACAAACGCTTGGGTTGTGCTTGCACCCAACGGGCAACACGTTGCACGTCTTAGCGTAGGCATGTCACCAGAGAATCCAGAGGTAATGTATGCCTCGCCACGCGTCCACCCTGATTATCGAAGGTTGGGTATCGGTACGTTCCTTATTCGTCTAGCGGAGCAGCGTGCGCGTGAACTCATGCTCAATCTTCCTATGGAAGAGCGTGTCACGCTCAATAGCTGGGTTGAAGGCGTCAATGAAGATGCTAAGACCTTATTGACGAGAGAAGGTTTCTCGCCTTTACGTACTTTTTTCCGCATGGAGATTGATATGGTTGAGACACCACCTACACCCCAATGGCCTATTGGAATAATGGCGCGTACATTTGTGAAGGGGCAGGATGAGCGTCTCGTATATGAAGCCGATGAAGAGATTTTTCAGGATCATTGGGGATACACACCGACAAGTTTTGATGAATGGGTGCGCTCAGGGACAGAGAATGCCACCTTTGATCCTTCACTCTGGTTTCTAGCGATGGCTGAGAATGAAATTGCAGGTTACTCGCTTTGTCTACTGAATGTAGGTGAACAGGTAAACATGGGCTTTGTTGATGATCTTGGTGTGCGTCGTCCGTGGCGCAAGTACGGTCTCGGTCTTGCGTTGCTGTATCACTCCTTTGGCGAATTCTACAAACGGGGCATTCGTCACGTCGAATTGAGCGTCGATGCTGAGAACCTAAGTGGAGCAACACGCCTGTACGAACGCGCGGGAATGCGTAGGGCGAAGAAGTACGATATACGCTACGAGAAGGTGTTGAGGGAAGTCACTATGAATCCTTGACATTTTACATCTCTCATCCTATAATATCCATGTTGGATATAACCAAAGTGGATAACCAAAGTGGATACAAATGCAACTGTTTTACGAGAGAGGCATCCAGAAGAGAGAGTGCCTCTCACTCCTGCTGTTTTTCATATCCTGTTGACGCTTGGTAAGCAGGATATGTATGGCTTAGCCATTATGCAGGAAATCGAAACCTTGACTCACGGGCAAGTACGGCTTGGACCGGGAACGCTGTATCGCTCTCTGCAACGCATGGTACTTGATGGTCTCATTGAGGAACGCGGTGAAGGAGAGCAAACTATTCCCCGTGATGAACGTCGTCGTGTGTATCGTCTCACACCCTTTGGACAGCAAGTCGCTCACCTTGAAGCACAGCGACTTGCTATTCTTGTGGAGGAGGCAAAGGCACGCGGCTTTTTACCTTGAAATTAGCAGGAGGAACACTTATGCAAACGTTCGATGAATTTCATACTATTACTCCTCAGCTTATTGTGCGTGGAGCGGCGGACGCCATTACCTTCTATCAGCAAATTTTTGGTGCTCAGGAACTTTTACGCAACCTTGCGCCCGACGGCACGTCCATTATGCATGCTGAGTTGTTGTGCGGAGATTCGCGCTTTTTTGTCAATGATGAGTTTCCCGAACATGGAACGCTTTCCCCACAGAGTTTACATGGCTCTCCCGTAACTCTGCACATCTATGTTCCGAACGTAGACAAGGTTTTTGAACATGCGCTGTCTGCGGGAGCGAAGACAGTATTACCCGTTGCGAACATGTTTTGGGGCGAGCGATATGGAATATTCAACGATCCATTTGGGCACCGTTGGTCGGTCTCAACACGTCTCGAAGATCTCTCACCTACTGAAAACCAGGAACGTGCTGCCACTTATCGAGAGGAACACACACATGGCAACTAGCTCACTACCCAAGAAACTACAGATGAAGGCTGGTCAACGCGCTGTCATTATCAATGCACCTGAGAACTATGTTGAGCAACTCAGCCCATTGCCGGAGGGGGTAGAACTCGCAGCGGAGCCAGAGGGACAGTTTGATTTTGTACAAGTCTTTGTCAAAAATCTGGCAGATGTCCAGAAGTTTGTGCCAGAGGCAGCAAAAGCAGTCAAACACGATGCATTGTTGTGGATTGCCTATCCAAAGGGAGGCGCGAAGGCTGGTACAGATGTGAACCGCGACATTCTCTGGAATGCTGTTACGCAATACAATCTGACTGGTGTAACACTTATCTCGCTCGACGATGTGTGGTCGGCGATGCGGTTTCGCCCAACTGAGCAGGTGGGAAAATAAATGATATCAAGGCTGCCATCCCTGTTTTCGATATATCTCCAATGTTTGCTGGTCGCCGGGGACGTAGCTGACCATCGAGTAGTTGTTGATGCCGGTGAAGACAGTGGTTGCAGTACGGAGTGTGAGGCGGCCTAGCGAGCTGTGTTGTACCTGGAAGACAAACGAGGGCGCGGGCTTGCCACTGATGTAGACGACGGATGAGATGCGACGAAATTCTGGGTAGTCGCGTAATTGTTTGAGAAGTGCCTTGTATTCGGGCATGTGCGTCACCGTTTGCGTGTTGTAGTGGAAGTCGCTGACGAGACGTTGTGCGAGCTTCTCCCAGCCGTGAAAACGTCTGCGGAAGCGTGGGTCAAAGACCTGTTCCAGTAGATGCTGATTCTGAATTTGTACAATCTCTTCCGGCACCTCAAAGAGCGTAATCGCAGCCTGATTCCACGAATGCAGATACCAGAGCTTATCGAGCGAGTGCGCGGGATACGAGGTATTATGCACCAGTAAGCTCGCTAATTCGCCGAGGTCGAGCAGAGTGCTATCCACCTGCTCATGGTCGATCAGTTTGCCCGTAAGGTTAGTGTAGCTATCGTAGAGGCTGTCGCGCTCCTTGCCCTGTAGCCCCAGCGCACGCGCAATGTTCTGAATCACTTGCGGCGAAGGATTGACACGCTGTCCACTCTCAAGATGATAGATATAGGTACGTGAAAGCCGCGTGGCCTGAGCAAGCTGTCCCTGCGACATGCCCCGTTGCTGCCGTAACTGTGTCATCAATTGTGCGAATTGCTGTGTGCTTGCGGTTGTACTGTTCAACGCGATCCTCCATAACGTTCTGTTCATGTATGCTTCGCCGCCTGCGTCGGCGAAGCATACATGAACAGAACGTTAGCTACTCCTCTCATTATGCACTAAAATTTGTTAGCTGGCAACATGGCGATTCTTTTTATTTCCGCTTATACTGTCAACATGACCGTTTTTGCTCGGTGAAACGACAATGGATGTCGTCTCAGGTATCGCATACGATGCCTATCTTGGAGAGGAGCCACTGCGGAATGTCTGACTCATCACTTTTGAAGAACGCTCAAAGCTCTGCGCCAGCGTCTGATACAAGCGACGTAGACGAGGCGTTTTTACAGGACCATCCCTGGGTCCGCCATTACGAGCAAGGGGTATCCCCGCATCTTGCTATTCCGAATCATTCTCTCACCTGGTTGCTCGATACCACAGCCAGTCGTCACTCTAACCAGACCGCTATACTTTACTATGGCACAAAGTTGACTTATGGACAGGTCTCAAATCTGGCGAACCGTTTTGCGCTTGCATTGCAACGTTTAGGGATACAAAAAGGCGACCGCGTGGCTATCGCGCTCCCCAACATTCCATACTATCCCATCGCGTTTTATGGTGCCTTACGTGCGGGCGCGGTCGTCGTGCCAACCAACCCTCTGTACACGGATCGTGAAATGCAGCATCAACTTGTCGATTCAGGGGCGAAGGTGTTGGTCATGCTCGATACCTTCTATCCTGTTGTACGCACAATCCGTAAAGAGACGGCCTTGGAGCATGTCATCGTGACCAGTCCGAGCGAATTTTTGCCACCTCTCCTGAAAACGCTGTATCCACTCAGCCAGCGCGGTGCAAAAAATCCAGAGCCGCGCCTGACGAAACAAGAGCTACAGAACGACGCAACGCTACACGAGCTATCTTCGCTATTGACAACGCGTACAAAAGGCGGCGTTGAACTGTTTCGCCTGCCCGAACCTGCTAAGGGGGATGAACTGGCTGTCCTGCAATACACAGGCGGCACGACGGGTCTCTCGAAAGGCGCGATGCTGACGCACCACAACTTGCTCGCCAATGCCATGCAGACGCGCTGGTGGACACCTAAAGCGACGGAAGCGCAGGAAATTTCGCTGTGTGTCGCACCATTTTTCCATTCCTACGGTGCGACGGTTGGCATGAACCTGTCTATTTACGCCGCCGCTACGATGTTGCTGCTACCACGTTTCAAAGCAAAGGACGTGATACGTGCCATTCGCAAATATCACCCGACGCTCTTCCCTGGCATTCCAACGATGTATCTGGCAATTCTACGCGAAGTGGGCAAGCATACCGATTATCTCGCCTCTGTAAAGTACTGCATTAGCGGAGCGGCACCGCTACCCGCGAAGGTACAGGCTGACTTCGAGCAGGTGACGCACGGCAAGCTTGTCGAGGGCTACGGTCTGAGCGAGGCATCGCCAGTCACACACTGCAATCCCTTCACGGATGAGGGACGCAACGGCAGCATTGGCCTACCTATGTCCGATGTCGATTGTCGCATTCTCGATCCCGATACGGGCAAGCCTATGCCAATTGGTGAGATTGGCGAGATTGTCGTCAAGGGACCGAACATCATGCAGGGCTACTGGAACCGTGAGGATGAGACGAAGGCAATCTTTACCGAGGATGGCTGGATGCGAACGGGCGACCTCGGTAGAATGGATGAGGACGGCTTTTTCTATGTCGCGGAACGCAAGAAGGACATGATTATCGCCAGCGGTTTCAACGTCTATCCACGCGAGGTCGAAGAGGTCTTATTCGAGCATCCAGCCGTTGCTGAAGCGGCTGTCGTAGGCATACCAGACGAGTATCGCGGCGAAACCGTCGCGGCCTTCGTCGTTCTCAAAAGCGGATATACGCCATCCGAAGACCTCAAGCGTGATATACTGGCATTTAGTAAGCAGCGTCTCACGCCCTACAAGGTGCCTAAGATACTTGAGTTCCGCGAAAGTCTACCTAAGTCGTTAATTGGTAAAGTGTTACGTAGAGAGTTACGAAAAATGTAGGGGAGACCCTTGCGGTCTCCCTGCTATAAGGAGCATAAGAATAACATGGCAACGGTTGTGAATAAACCAACACCAACGGAGTCGGGGACGGCATTTTTGACAACCCCGATTGCGGAGAGCGCGGACAAGATATTCACCTTAGAGCAACGCGACGAGGAGCAGCGTTGGATCGAGGAGTCAAGCGCAACCTTTGTTGAGCGCGAAGTTCTCCCAAAGTCGGACGCCATCGACCATCAGGAGCCGGGAGTAATGCCTGGATTGGTAAAGAAAGCAGGCGAGCAAGGGCTGCTGATGATCGAGATTCCAGAACAGTATGGTGGTGCAGAGCTTGGCCTACTGACGGCGGTGCTGGTTGGTACCACGTTGAAGGAGGCTTCGTTCAGCGTGGCCTATGGAGCGCACACCTCGATTGGTACGCTACCAATCGTCTACTACGGCACCGAGGCGCAAAAAGAGCATTATCTACCCAAGCTTGCCACTGGTGAGTGGATTGCGGCCTACGCTCTGACCGAGCCAGGAGTTGGCTCCGACGCGATGAACTTGAGTACACGCGCGACGCTTTCGGAGGACGGCAAATACTACATCCTCAATGGCACGAAGCAGTGGATTTCTAACGCAGGCTTCGCCGATGTCATGGTTGCCTTCGCACGTATTGATGGCAACAAGCCCTCCGCCTTCATCGTTGAGGCAAATTGGGATGGCGTCTCCACTGGTACAGAGGAGCGCAAGATGGGCATTAAGGGTTCCTCGACGCGCCAAGTCTACTTTGAAGATGTCAAGGTGCCCGTTGAAAACCTGCTTGGTGAGATTCACAAGGGCTACAAGATTGCCTTCAACATTCTCAATATTGGTCGCTTGAAGCTAGGTGCTGGCACGGTTGGTGGAGCGCGTTCAGCCTTGAATCTTGCCGCCGCATACACTACTGAGCGTAAATCATTTGGTCAGCCGCTACATCACTTCGGCATGATTAAGAAGAAATTGGCGCGTGTCGCCGCCGAGACGTATGCCGCAGAAAGCGAAGTCTTCCGCACCGCCGCGAACATCTCGCGTGTACAGCAGGCATCGGGCGACAATACCGAGGCCATGTTCAAGGCTGTTGAAGAGTACGCTATCGAAGCCTCGATTGCGAAGGTGAATGGTAGCGAAACGTTAGCTTTTGCCGTTGATGAGGGTGTACAGATTTTCGGTGGCTACGGCTTCATGCAGGAGTATCCCATCGAGAAAGCCTATCGTGACGCGCGTATTCAACGTATCTTCGAGGGCACCAACGAGATTAACCGCCTTGTCGCCGCTGGCACACTGTTCCGCCGCGTACTGGGCGGCAAGATCGACCTGATGAGCAAGTATCCAGAGATCGAGGCGCGTGTGCAGTCTGGTCAAGCACCCGACCGCGCTGGCGAGAACGTTCCTGCCGAATTGCGCGACGCCGTGAACGCGATTGAGCGTTTCAAGGATGTCACCATCTACGCAGGTATGAAGATTGCCATGAAATACATGCAAGCTCTTGAAAATGAGCAAGAGTTCATCGACTACCTTGCGAATCTCTTGATTGACGTGTACGCCTCCGATAGTGCGCTAGCGCGTGCCATTCAAGCGGTGCATCGTGGCGACGAGAACAGTGCTACACACGTCAAGTTAGCACAACTCGCGTCATGGCTGGCCTTCTCACGCCTCCGCACCAACACCGAGCAGATGATTATGACCTACAGCGACGCGGATTCGGTTGAGAAGGAACTCTCCCTTGTCCGTGCCTACATCGGCGACTACCTGCTCAACGGTGTCGAGGCACAACGCGAACTCGCCGAGATTGTTGTTGAAAAGCAAGGGTATCCATTATAAAGAATTTGTGTGCATGACAGGGGCGGTATAGGTAGCATGACAGGGGCAGAGCCGCTGTCACTACTATACTGCTCGCCACTGCGTGGCTTGCCACGCGAAACTGTGTATAGTAGTGACAGCGGCTCTGCCCCTGTCATGCTATACGTCTGTCATGCTACACATCCATACTGCAACTTGTAACGCAGGGAAGCGAGGCAAATTCTCATGGCTCTAAACGTTTGTCCAGCGGCAATTGTAGCGGCACCCGTTGAAACCGTGTGGAGTTTGCTCGATAACCCTGTACAGTTCAACGAGTGGGCAGATGGCAAGGTTGAATGGGTAAAGCCAGAAGGTTCCATGACACCAGGACAGCAATTTGCCTTCACAAGCAAGGCATTAGGCCGCACTTGGCAAGCAATCTTCACCGTCAAAAGTGTTGATGCCAAGAAGCACGTACTACAAACGGATGTTGCGTTTCCACTTGGCATGAGCCTGCATGAGCGTGTCGCCTGTACCCCCATCAACGCAACATCGTGTCGTGTACAATATGGTTGAGATTTTGTATTCCCCACAGGTCTGTGGGGTTGGTTCTTAGAAACATTCGGTTCAAAGTCGTTTGCGGCAAGCATAGAAGATTCGTTGCAACGTCTCAAACGCGCAGCAGAAGAGCGGTTTTTACATCAGAGGAGATAAACAATCATGGCAGAAGCAGTAATCGTGAGCGCGGTACGTACACCGATTGGGCGAGCGAGCAAGGGCGTACTCAAGGATGTACGCGCCGA
>CAXUGH010000263.1:0-7720 GCA_964250365.1 uncultured Ktedonobacteraceae bacterium | reverse complement strand
CCATACTGAGATACTTTCAGAGAATCAGCAACAACATCTCTTGCATATAGCTAATCAACGACCTGAACAGGCGCAGCGTGTATTTGAGCGGGCTGTTACCTTACGCGAGGCTATCTACTCTATCTTCCTTGCGTTTGTGCATACAGAGGTACCGCAGAGAGCAGATGTAGAGGTGCTTGAAATCGCATTTCGAGATGCGATGTTTCATGCACAGCTTGTACCAAATTCAGAGGGCTTGGAGTGGGAAGTACGTACAGATGGCGACGAACTTGAGTATGTGTTATGGCTAGTTGCACGTTCATCGGTAGAGTTGTTGACCTCTGAAGACGTGAAAAAAGTCAAGGAATGCCCTGGTTTGGGCGATTGTGGCTGGCTTTTCCTCGACACAAGCAAGAATGGCAGTCGTCAGTGGTGTAGCATGCAGGGCTGTGGTAGTCGCTCAAAGATGCGCCGCCAATATGCCCGCAAACGTGCGGCGTCAATAAAATAATCCACGCATAATGCTCAATACAATTCAAATAAAGAAAGTTTGTTGAAGAGCCGAACGGACGCCCACAAGGGGCGAGTCCCTACTATACACGACACGCGCGAAGCGCAAAAAGTATAGTAGGGACTCGCCCTTGTGGGCGTCCGTTCGGTCTTAATGTATGCCCCGTTGCTCTCAATTGCTAAAAAAGCACTGCCTGTTGCACTGCATCTGGAACCACAACCTCAACGCGGTCCCCAGCTTTGACCCAACCTGCTTGCACCACACGCGTCATGATGCCAGCTTTATAGATTGTCTGCCCGTTCTCCTTTGTTGTAACGGCTTTAAGCAGCTTGGGATTGATGCCATTGAGTTGCGTACATGGCTTGCGAACCTCTGTGATTTCGACGATTGCGCCGCCAATGGCTAGTTGTGTTCCCTCTGGAAGCGTCATGATGTCAATGTCTGCGACGGTGATGTTTTCGCCCATCGAGCCGGGGCCTATCGAGATGCCTTTTTGCTCAAGCTCTCGATAGGCCAAATTGTCAACCAGTAGCACCTGACGCAGATTGCGACGCGTGGGGTATTTATTGGCAAGATAGCGATGGCGCACATACTTTCCTGCATGATAGTCACCCTCGACACCGAGATCCGCGAGTAGATAGATATGTTTGACAATTGGTTTAGGCAATCCTGGGTCGGGATTACGACAAACCGCAACAACGCGCCCTTTTGGGCTAGCTGAGATTTCTTCCATGTGTTCCTTTTTGGGTGTGATAATGGAAATGAACAAAAGAATGGCGATAGGTGTAGGGACCGATTTATCGCGTCCTTGTTGGTGGTTGATTGCTCCCAGAACGTGATAAATCGGTCCCTACACCTATTCCCATTTGAAGGTGCGTATCGCAATGACCAGCATAATTACAGCCCAGATAGCCAACACGAGCAAGGGATAGCCTGGAAAGCCTCCCTTATGCGTCATCGCCGCCTGTAGTGCCTGCGTCAGTGCTGTGGCGGGTAGTAGCTCTGCCAGTGCCGCCAGTGGTCCAGGCAATCGGCTAAGTGGGAGTACGCCACCACCGAGAAAGACGAACACCAGAAACAGCGCGTTTGCCCCGGCTAGCGTCAACTCTGCACGCAACCCACCCGCCATTGCTAGGCCGAACGCGGCAAATGTCACGGTGCCGAGCGCGATTGCTAGCAGTGTGAGTAGGGCAGAGCCTGCTGGTTGCCAGTGGTAGAGCAGAACTGCGACGCCGACAAGCAGAATAACCTGAAGAACTTCAAGGATGAGAATTGAGATTATCTTTGCGATAATCAGTCCACTGCGGGGCAAGGGCGAGCTACCAAGCCGTTTCAAAACGCCATAGTAGCGTTCGTAGGCGGTGGCGATGCCGAGATTAACCATACCAGCCGCCATAATCGCAATGGCTAGAATGCCAGGGAGGAGAAAATTGATGGTGCTACCGTTGACGCTGGGTCCAATATTGAGCGATGCAAAGAAGATAAGTAGCATCACAGGTACGATAAGCGTCACCAGAATATTTTCGCCTCGCCGCAATGTGAGCAGTAGCTCGTATTGCACCTGTATTAGTATCTGGCGACTCAAAGGAGCAGCCTTGCTGCTCCCTGTTTCATAATCTATTGTCGTCGAATTTGTATGTGTTGCCATAATATTTTTTTATTCTCGCACGTCTGATCCAGTGAGGCGCAGGAACAGGTCTTCGAGTGAGCCATGTCCGACGCGTAATTCGGAAAGTATAATGTTTTGATTGCGTAGCCATGTGGTGAGTTCGACAAGCAGGGTAGGTACGTTCTCCGTCTCGATAACATAGCTACCTGGACGGATTTCCTGCACCTTGCTTGCCGAAGATAGTGCTGCGAGTGCGCTTTTATCGAGGTCAGCAGGAGCTACGAATCGTACAACATTGGCGTTCTGCGTTCCTGTCAAATTACCAGGAGTGTCAAGGGCGATCAAGCGTCCGTGATCTATGATTGCGACGCGATCAGCCAGCCGCTCGGCCTCGTCCATCAAGTGAGTTGTGAGCAAGACGGTGGCACCGTTGCGCTTGAGGTCACGAATAATCTCCCATGTTGCGAGCCGCGCCTGTGGGTCCATGCCTGCCGTTGGCTCATCCATAAAGACGAGCGAAGGATTCCCAACAAGGGCTACCGCGAGGGCGAGGCGTCGCTTCTGACCGCCAGAGAGCCGCCGACAGCGTGTTTTAGCAGCATTTGCCAGCCCTACACGTTCTAAGAGGGCGTCAACGTTTTGCGAATGCTCATAATAGCCTGCAAAGAGACGTAGCACTTCACGAGCAGTGAGTGCTGGATAGAGTCCGTCCTGTTGTAACATAACGCCGATATGTGGTTTAAGTGCCGCTGCCTCACGAATAGGATCACGACCAAGTACGCGAACGACTCCTTGATCGGGCTTGCGATAGCCCTCAAGCGTCTCGACGGTTGTTGTCTTACCGGCACCATTCGGACCCAGCAAGGCGAAGACTTCGCCGCGATGAACGGTAAATTGTACATCATCCACGACCCGTGTCGAGCCGTAGCTTTTACTGAAATGGTCAACGACGATGGCCTCGTTGCCGCGTGTGTACTTATCGTATGCTGGCTGGGGGGTCGTCGTTGTCTGCGCGTCAGCAGACATAATGATAATGCTCCTTACAAAGAAGTGTAATTGTCCTGTGTATACAGTACAGCAGTTAAGCGTTGCTGACAACCCCGAAATTGAGAATATGTAACCTACATCTATTTGTCTCTCTGAATCGTGTTATAACCAAGATATTATACAAGCTTCGCTATATGCGAAGCACAGGTTTGTTGCCATCCAACGAACCACAAAGGAGTAGAAAAATGTTGTCAGGTCTTCTCTGGGCTATTATAGCCATTCTTGTAATTCTTTGGATAGTGGGTTTTCTTGTTGTCCATGTTTCAAGTGGACTCATCCACCTCTTGCTCGTCATTGCGGTGATTGTACTCATCTACAATCTGTTTGTAGGTGCCCGTTCACGCCGCACGCTATAACATCAAGCACATAAAAATAGTCCGGCAAGGCGAGAAACACTAGCTTTCGCCTTGCCAGACTATTTTTATAGAGAAGCAAGTGTTATAGTTTGAAATGGAAGACTGCCTGGGCGAAATAGCCTATCGTTCCCAGCAGGAACACTATTGCCGCAAGAGCTGCTCCTACTCGCCTTAAACCTTTCAAGTTTACAAATGCAAGTTCGTGATGTCCGAAGAGAAGGAGCGCAAGACCCGCACCCCCAAGCGCGATCAAAGTTACCACACCAGAATTGAGCAAGGAAGCTACTCCGCTGATAATGCAGAAGATGCCTGCTCCTACGTAACCGAACTTGGCAGGACTTTGGACGACTTCAGCACCTTCGGTCATAGATGTCTGAGGAGTACGCAGCAGCACTTTGGGCGGAAAGAGACGCCAGAGTGCGACGGCGACAATGACCATCACAATGATGGTCAGTATACCCGATTCACTCACGAGATAATCTCCACCCTTACTGTTTCCCGCAAACCCAACGTCGAATATAGTATTAGCGGCCCCATGAGCGATGATGCAGGGCCATACACTACCAGTTCCTAGACGCAACCATGCCATGATATAGGAAAAGGCGGTTGCTGAGAAGAGAAAGAGAAAGGCGGAGATGAATATATTACCGTTGGTGTGACTATAATTACCTCCTAAAATGACTGGCAAATGGTACAGAGACCATATCAAACCTGAGAGGAGAATTGGTTTGGGTAAGCCACTATCAATGAGACGTGTAAGCATAAAGCCACGCCAGCCCAGTTCTTCACCTGCTGCCGCTAGCACAAGCGCAGGCGCACCAATAATCATAAAGGTAATGACCCACAAAATTACCTGCAAAGTGGGATTGGTGACGTTCTTCGCTAGAAAGAATGGTTGCGGAGCAAGGTGAGCCACTGTTGCATCGCAATGACACCCAGAAAATACAGCGCAATTCCTGTTCTACGCGCATCCTCATTGCTTTGACTAAGAACTAAGCATTCTTCAAAACAGTCTATTGCACGTTCGTAATACGACTGTTGTAGTACTATCTGCCCCTCGTCCAAGAGAAGTTGCGCTAAGAAGCGTAAATTTCCAAGTTCTTTGAAGCGTCCCTTGCATTCTGTTATGAAGTGATAGGCTTCATCACTTCTCTGACGTAGAAGAGTTAAGCCTAGAGTATAAAGCACACTCGCCTCTCCATTCTTATCACCAAGCGTCTGGAATAAACTCACGCTTTCCCGTAGATATGGAATTGCTTGTGCAGTTTCTCCGCTATTGCTTAGGGTAACGCCAAGGAGATTGAGCGCGGCAGCCAATCCCCACTTGTCGCCAACTATGCGGAAGAGAGATAAACCCTTTCGCACCAGCAGAATTGCCTCAGACATTTTGTCTTGCTGACGCAATACTACTGAAAGAGGGAGATAGGTAAATGCAATTGTCCACGTATCTCCTGCATCTTGCAACGCAGCCACCGCATCCTCCCCAACCTGTAAAGCTTTCTGATACTCACCACGCCACCGTGCAAACTCTACTAAATTGGAAAGTGAGCATCCAATGCCTTGCTTGTCACCTAGTGCTGAAAACAAAGTCAAGCTTTGTTCGGAGTACTCAGCAAGTTGCTGAAAATCGCTACGACACCAAGCTAAAACTCCTGCTCGGTAGAGTGCGGTAGCTCTACTATGAGAATTTCCATCCTTTGAAAGTGCAAGCATATCTTGTAGCCATTTACTGCCCTCACTAAAGTAGGTGCGAATAACCCAGTACCACGCAAGAGCCGATGCCAATTGTAATCCATGTGTTCCAGAGGACGTTTGTAACGCATATGTAAATGCCGCACGAAGATTATCTCTTTCATTGTCGAGATACTGTAACCAGATAAGTTGCTCTCGTCCCCTTATATGTCTATCTGCTTGTTGAGCTAATGCCAGAAAGTAGTCGAGGTGACGTTTTTGGACTTTCTGCTCTTCGCCTCTCGCCTGTAATTTTTCGTAGGCATAGTGTCGAACTGGTTCTAGCAAACGATAGCGAGCGTGAAGAAATGCTACGTCTCCTATGTTCGTGAGGGTTGCTTCCTCGCTTACAACCACGAGTGATTTACTGACTAGCTGCCCTAGCAGGTCTAGGACACTCTCTTTGGCAATTTTCTGATCCATACAGACCACTTCGGCAGCCTCAAGTGTCCATCCACCTACAAAGATAGCGAAACGTTGTAATAGACGTTGCTCTTGAGGAGAAAGAAGCTTATAGCTCCAATCAAGAGTTGCTCGCAACGTTTGTTGTCGTAAAGGTGCTGTACGTGTTCCTTTGTTCAAGAGATGCATGTGTGCGCCAAGTTGCTCTTTGAGGCGTATCGCGATTTGCTCGATAGGCATGACTGACAAACGCGCCGTAGCAAGTTCCAGGGCAAGTGGAATACCCTCCACCTCTCGACACACCTGTACCACAGCCTCAATATTGGAGTCGTTCAATATAAAGTGAGGTTGGAGTGAACGTGCGCGTTCGAGAAACAGATGTACTGCCTCAAACTGCTTTGCTGTCGTTGGTGGCAGTTTCTCAGCGAGAGGTGGTAACGAAAGCGGAGGAACAGTAAAAATGGTCTCCGCGTCAATGTTCAATGCCTCACGACTCGTAACAAGAAGAAAAAGTGTAGGGCACGCATGAAGAAGTGTTTCAGCACTTACAGCACATCTAGCGACAAGATGCTCGCAATTATCCAATATCAGCAGTGCTTTCTTAGTAGCAAGAAATCTACAGAGCGTTGTAACAATTGGTACGTTCTTCTCTTCTTGTAGGCTCATTGTGGATGCAAGTGCATGATAAAGAAGTGTTGCGTCGGAGAGCGAGGCTAATTCAGCAAACCAGATACCGTCTGGAAATATTTCAGCTACATGCCTTGCGACTTGAAGCGCGAGACGACTTTTTCCAATACCACCTGTACCGACAAGTGATACTAACCGTGTGCAAGCAAGAAGGTGCGTAACTTCGGCAACCTCTTGCTCTCGTCCTATAAAGCTTACGAGCTGTGGCGGTATATTATTGGGTATCTCGTCTATCGTCATAGTAGAAAGTATACAAAACAAGCAACCTATTTGCCAATGTAAGATTTTTTGTGAGGCAATTTAGCTATTTGACGTTACCCAAACGCGCGTGTTACACTAGAGAAAATACTTTTAATGACGTATATGTTTCGCCATCCCAATAGGGGAAGGCCCAGCACGCGAACCATAGTGTGCTGGGCATTTTTATAAGGAGGATGCCCTCATCATGTCTCTGGTGCAGAAAGCAGATGCTTTCGAGGAGAAATTTGCCTCGGAGGGTCTGACGTTCGACGATGTTCTTATTGTTCCTGCTGCCTCTTCCGTATTACCTCGTGATGTCTCTACCCAAACGTGTTTGACACGGACCATCGCGCTCAATGTTCCAATTGTGAGCGCGGCAATGGATACCGTGACGGAGGGACGATTAGCCATCGCCCTCGCGCGTGAAGGCGGTATTGGCATCGTTCACTATAATCTACCAATCGAACAACAAGCTGAAGAAGTTGACAAAGTAAAGCGTTCGGAGTCGGGTATGATTACCGACCCAATTACAATGGAGCCAACTGCCTCACTCCGTGAAGCACTGTCCGCGATGGAACACTTTCACATTTCAGGCATTCCGCTCACAGAAGACGGCAAGCTCGTTGGTATTCTCACTAATCGTGATATCCGCTTCGAGACAAACCTGGACCGACCCGTCTCCGAATTGATGACACGCGACCGCCTTATTACCGTCCCCGTTGGCACAACGTTAGAACAGGCTGCCGAGAGTCTGCACCGTTACAAAATCGAGAAGTTGCCTGTGGTCGATGAGCATGGCATGCTCAAAGGTCTCATCACTATGAAGGATATTCAGAAAAAGCTGCTCTATCCACAGGCGGCAAAAGATGAGTACGGACGTTTGCGCGTTGGGGCCGCGATTGGCGTTGGACCCGATACCAACAAACGTGCGGAGGCATTGATCGAAGAGGGCGTCGATGTGCTAGTCGTCGATACCTCGCATGCTCATTCGCGTATGGTGATCGAGACGGTAGCACGCGTCAAAGACCGTTACGGCAAACGTGTCCAGTTGATCGCGGGCAACGTTGTCACAGGCGAGGCAACCGAGGCACTGATCCAGGCTGGCGTGGATGCCGTCAAGGTCGGTATTGGGGCAGGGGCGATCTGCACAACGCGCGT
>CAXUGH010000262.1:1896-7722 GCA_964250365.1 uncultured Ktedonobacteraceae bacterium | reverse complement strand
AACCGTTGTGACAGCGAACGTCTTTTGTCGCGCAATCTTCTGTGTCATAGTCGTGTCTTATCTAGCGGAACGTCTGGCGAGGTGCGCCGCTTGCACCTGCTCCATCGTAACAGGAGTCGTCTCGACAATGGTTTTCTGCATAAAGGGAAGCAGAAACCATATGCTGCCAACGCCGAAGAGTGTGCCCGTGAGGAGCCGTAGCTGCCATGTGCTTTCGCGCAGACCGAACATCTGTGTTGTGCCATCCAGTGCCATCGGCAAAATCATCAACACCCATACCCACCAGGGAATGCCGGGGAGACGCTTTTTGCTAAGTACGAAGATAATGCTCGTGAGAAACATCGACGTATAGATCGAGAAATTTCTCGCGCACATGCCGAGTTGATGTCCGAGAATATAGAACGAGTGTGAGGGTATCTGAGCACAGACATAATGGAGCGAAAAGAAGATAGATTTAGAGAAGCTATCGAAGCCAAAATACGAGAGAAACGGCACTGCAAGCGCAGACACCACGAGTACGCCCAGAAACAGCATAATAATCGAGTCCCAGTATTTGAGCAAGGCATCGCCAAACCATTTCGTTGCCTTATTCAAGCGTGAGTGTGCTGTTACATTCTGTGCATGAAGTTGTTGTGCCGACATAGTATTTTTCCCTTATATGTTTTATGAATATAGCTATATATGTAACGCTCTGGCTACATCGTCGTACTCAACACGGCCTTCCGCTACTCCCTGTCCATTCACGAGAATGACCGGAATGCGATAGCGATACTCCTCAAAGAGCGTAGAACTGCTACGAATGTCTATCTCTGTAAGCTCATACTCTACGTGCGTAGCAACCTCATCGAGTATCTCACGTGCCATATCGCAGAGATGGCAACCTGCTTTCGTATAGAACGTCACTCTTGGCTGTACGTCTAAAGTTTCCACGTCTTGAGTTTCCAATTTCTGTGTACTTTCATAGCGTATAGTACCATATTTGAGAGCGTTTGTATATTTTTTCGCTTTTGAAATAGGCATTGACACGTCGAGCGGCACTCTGATAGGACATGTCCTATCAGAGTGCCCCACTTTTAAGCCAATTAGATTATATCGGGCCCCGCTCGATGTGTCAATGCCTTATAAAGTTAGGCTCTAGCAGACGTAAGGTGGAGGCGGACACGTTGTGTTGGGGCCACCGCCAGCTAGTTGACGTGTTGTCTGGATACTTACATGATGAGAGTGAGATAGCGGCGTCGAAATAGCGCGAACAGTCCATCCCACTGTGCCAGCAAGTAGCGCAAGTAGCATAAGCACTAAAAACAGAAATTTGCGTAGTGTAACAGCCATGAGAATGCTCCTTCTTTTCTTTATCTTGCACAAGCATGTGTCTTCCGCGAACAATTTTGCTCGCTTATAAATATAGGTGGGGAGTTGTATGCAAATTATTGCAAATTTAGATGAAGAAAACTTGAAACGTCATTATGTTTACAGATACATCTTAATTCGCAGCAAAGTATTGCTCGACAGTGTGTACAAAGAGTAGTGCGGAACGATAATCAGGAAAAGTGTAATGAACGAATTCAATGAGAATGCATTATCAAGTACTTATGCTATCGCCGAACAAGCAATTCAACGATACGCAAATGGACTTCTTTCCGTTTCTACACTAGTAGCATTGATGCAGCAGGAGCTAGTAAGAGAAGAGGAACAGCGGCACGAGGAAATGCAGCCTTCAGCGAAACTGCTTCAACGCATCGCGCAGCGTCTCTGTAGCTATACATTATGGGAGGCGTGGCAATCTACCGATGAACGTAGGCGTAATCTTGCATTCGACAACATACGGCGTTACCTCAAAGAGTCGCTACTACGCTCTGCTTACGCTCAACGCTTGCAAGTTGAGACTCCCGCAGTTGAAGACGTACTGAATCAGACGATGGAGATACTCTATGTGCTGGCGACAAAGAAATCTGGACCTGATGATCCTGCGACATTCCTGAAATGGACACAAACTATTCTTATACGTCAGGCGCATGCTTTTCTTGAGCATAGCGAACGCAATACTGCAATCTCGCTGGAGCAGCAGATGGAACATTTTGCCGAACAATTCGTAGATACACGTAATGGCGATCCCTTAGACGTAGTGTTGCATTCAGAGATGCGTGCTATACTGATAAAAGCATTACTTTCGTTACGTAATCCGAACTATCGTTGGGTGTTATTCGCAACCTACATCCTTAACCTGGATGACTCAACTATTGCGAAGCAGTTAGAGGTATCCACTCATGAGGTTCATCTATGGCGGCACCGAGCATTAAAAGTTTTACGTAAACACCCGGAGATTCTCAAGCTTTTCCATTCGTTATTAGAGTGAGGTAACAAGCCCTTCATGCAATGCCAACAATTGCTCCAACTTTTGCAGCGAGAAGAAAACAAAACACTGTCAGAAGAGGCACTGTTTGACATGTTGGCGACGCATATCCTCTCCTGCTCGTTATGTTCACAAGGCATAGACCGCCTCTCGAAAGACCTGCTTGCCATAGATGTGCTAACCTGTGATACGAGCCGCTCACGTTTTCCCGCCTATTATGAAGCAACTCATCCACCATGTCTTTCAAACAAGCTCTCTCAGAGAGAAATTGCAGAGGTAGCGATTCATCTAGGGCAATGTGATGATTGTGCTGAGGAGTATGGGGTGTTAGTGAAGTTGTGGGATGTGGACTAGATGTTGTTATAGTCTTCGTGACTGCCTATCCAATACCATCGTATAACATTATTTTCATACCAGCCTACGGCGCGATAACTCCTACCAATACGAACGGAATAGATGGGGTCTCGTGAGTCAATCCGCTTAAAGTGAAGAGACGGGTGATAAGGATTAGTGCGGAAAAGTTGATATGCTTCAACAGCCTCCTGTTGAACTCGTTTCGGAAGTTGAGCAAAGAGCTTGTGGAACTGCTTTGTGCGTTTACTTTTCATTGGCAGTCAAAGCCGCCGTCTTCGGTTTCTCCAGCCTCATCCTCTGCTAATGCTTGTCTTCCAAGTTCACGTAAACGCGCCTGTACTCGTGGCTTGCTCACAATTGTATCCCACTCTTGCTCTTCGACTTCTTCAAGGATACGTGCTGCTATCGTGTTTTGTGCGTCGGAAGGTAGCCTTTGTAGCACTTCGATTGCATGTTGCAATTGCTCGGTCATAGGAGATTCTCCTTCACTTTATTGCTTTTTTATGTAAGTATACCATAAGGCTTTACGTTAAAGGAGTATCTTTTCCTTTCCAAAATCCGTTTTTATTGTTATATATTCTACTCTTAAATAGTAGTAGTATGACAACGCATTTCAAATAACTTCACATAACGCCACATAATTTGGTAGTGTCACCAAAAACGTACTTCCTTCCGTAGAACTTCTTTCGAGTGATACTGAGCCATTGTGAAGATCGAGCAGATGCTCAACAATTGAGAGACCGAGACCTGCGCCGCCTCTATGCCGCGAGCGTGATGAATCGACACGATAAAAGCGTTCAAAAATATGGCTCTGCTCTTCGAGTGCAATACCAATCCCCGTATCAGATATGCGAATAGCGACGCTTGTTGGCTCACTAGCGATATTCACCGTTACCGTTCCGCCTACTCGATTGTAACGAATAGCGTTCTCGATCAAGTTACGAAATATCAGAGCCAGCAAATGCTCATCGCCACATAACGATACAGTTGTGACAGTGTTCATGCAAAGCATCACTTTATGTGCTTTAGCTACAGATTGTAGAGACGACAAAACCTCCTCCATCAATGGCAACAGAGCTACTTCGGTTGTGACTAATGTCTGTTTCTCGGTTGCTAGCAACAGCAGTGCTTTGACGAGGCTTTCCAAACGCGCGACTGCTCGTTCAACAGTTTGAAAGAGCTTTTGATAGTCAGAAAGGGTAATGTTCGAGTCTCTTCCTGCCACTTCCAGATTTGTTCTTAGCGTTGCCAACGGAGTACGTAACTCATGGGCAGCATCGGCGACGAAGCGGCTCTGCTGCTCAAAAGCTTGCTCCAAACGATCCAGCATAGCATTAAAGCTATTAGCTAAATCCCTCAGTTCGTCGCGTGTTTCTGGCACGGCTAGACGCGTCGAAAGCGTTGTTGCACCGATGAGCTTTGCTGCCTCACTCATGTCTTTCACAGGGCGTAATGCTAAACCTGCTATCCAATAGGCTCCAAAACCACCACTTAGTGTTACAAGAAGAAAGCCAAGTGTTGAAACCGTTAGTAGTTGATGAGCTTTTGTAATAAAAGTCACGAGGTTAATAAACGTTATCAGGAGAAGGCAGAGAACTACAAACATGCCACTAGTTAATAGAGCCAGTCGCAGACGGAGCGAAATTTGGATACCTTTAGATTTTTGTTGCAAAACATTCATCTTATTGCGTTTCCCCTGGTAGCACTGGTTTGCCAAGCCTATACCCACTTCCAACGACTGTTTCGATATAACTAGTGTTTGTGCCATCCAATTTACGTCGCAAAGAGGTCATATGAACACGAACAGTGGTGGTGAAAGAGTCGGCTCGCATGTCCCAGACATGCTCCAACAACTCCTCTTGCGTGACAACCTCTGTCGGGTGATACATCAGATATTCGAGGATACCGTACTCTTTCTTTGTAAGTTCAATCCGCTGATTTCCTCTCCACACTGCGCGAGCAGATGGATCAAGCGTTATGTCTTGATAGCGTAGTATCGGCTCCCGTCCACGCATATCTCGTCGCAATAGAGCGCGAATCCTCGCTAGCAATTCGCCAAACTCAAACGGTTTTACTATGTAGTCATCCGCTCCTGTATCTAACCCTGCAATGCGTTGATGCGTAGCACCGCGAGCAGTCAACATCAAAATCAACAGAGAGGGATGTGTTTTGCGGAGGCGTTGACAAATTTCTAAACCGTCGATATCGGGCAGATTCAAGTCGAGCAGGAGAATATCATAGCCATTGACATCGGCAAGTTCCCATCCTTCTTGCCCATTAAATGCCACATCTACAGCATACCCTTCTTGTCGTAAACCTCGTACAAGGGCATCAGCCAAATCCTCTTCATCTTCAACCAAGAGTAAACGCATAGAAGTGAACTTCCTCGTGTGTCTATAAAATAGTAAGAATTGTAGAGATACGAAACTCCATATCTCTACAATAATAGCTCCCTCTTATTTTACCGCTTTGGAATAGCGCATGCTACTGTTTTTTGCGAAGCTCTAAGCTTGCGAAAGCCGTACCATGTGCCAGACGCCCATATTAGCGTAATAATTACCCCTGCCATAATCGAGTAATGAGTAACTACCGCACCTAACGCCGTACCGCTAAAAATGACGGCAAGCAGACCGAGCGTAAGCGGTAAGTGGCAAGGACAAAAGACAAAGGAACCTAGCACCCACGCGACGCCTTGACGCTGTGTCTTGCCCTTATCGGTAGTATGGAGAGGTATTTCGGGTGCCACTTCGTGTAAAGGAGTTTGAGGCTTCAATGTGTTCTGTATCATGTGAATATCTTTCTTTAGCCAGCAATGGAGTCATACACTACGATTTGCGAGTACGTCCACGACTGCGACTACGCACAAACCACACAACTGCACTAATGAGGGCGAGCAATACGACAGCACATATGATGATGTTGAGGGTCATAAAACAGAGTCTCCTTGTATTTCTATGCTAGAAACGTCTCGCTGTAGAAGCGAGCGGTGAAGCACGATTGCTCCATCTGTAAGAAGTTATACCAGAAACGATGTGAGAACTCTGTTAAGTTTTTTTCGCTAAACACAATGGAGTCACATTTTTAAGAAACAAGAGCAGCGAAAGTATAGTGAAATATACAAC
>CAXUGH010000262.1:730-1886 GCA_964250365.1 uncultured Ktedonobacteraceae bacterium | reverse complement strand
GCTGTGCTTTTTTTTTTTATTTATGACACTCCATTGTATTCTATAATATTATTTACGAATTTCGCGCTCTATGAGGAAGCATCTCTTGATTATCGAAGAGCCACTCTAAGAAACGTTCGCTTTCCTGTGCCGTCATAGTAACTGTTGAGCCTGTTGCTTGCCCAACTGGATGTCCATAGATATGAAGTGAGCCGTTCTCGAACCATGCGTTATAGGGTCCGATGTGCGTTCTGTCTGTCGTACCTCTTACTTCGTTGTCGAAAGATTGCATCACCATTTCTTCCCGCTCCTTTGCTGGCTACATCGACACGACCAATGTGTCGTTACAATCAATGATAGCAGAAGAAGCTCGTTTTTGTAAAGGAAAATTTGGATAGAATGCCTAATTTAGGCACATATTTATTAGGCAAGTTGCACAAAGATTTAAGAAAATTTGACAAAAACGCAGAAACGTACTATTAGTAAGTGTTATTCATAGTCATAGCTTGACAACTCAATCAGATTTTTCATAAAATGATGACTGTAAAGTCATAAATAAAATTGTCTGTTCAGTAAAATAAAGAAATCTGGAGAGATGTAGTTTCCATTATATGTCGGTGAACAGAGACGTTTGCTGCCTGCATCTCTACAGGAGGAGTTCCGGTATGTTCTCAGGACGTGTTACCTGGAGCCGTTTGTGGTGGGTAGGACTGATTGCCATTGGTGCTTCGCTCGTCGTCAATCTCATTATTCGTGGGCTTGCGATGGCGATTTACAACCTACCTACAGATTTTGCCCCTCTCAGTATTGGACCAGTAATTTTCTGGTCGATTGTTGCTGGTAGTGGTGCGGTGGTTGTCTTCTGGCTTGTGAGTCGCTTCTCACGTAACCCCAGTCGTAACTTTCTTCTGATCGCTTTCCTGGTCTATCTAGCGACCTTTTATCCAGACTGGTTTATTCTCTCCGGTGGCTTTCATCCATTCAAAGATACCAACCCCTATACCGTTGGAGCATTGATTACGATGCATGCAGCCGAGGCGATTATCATGATATGTGTCTTGCTTTTCCTCGGCTTCGACAAAACGAAATCTCAATAGTGCAATACACAGTCAAGGGCCAAGCTAACAACCCCTCACCCGGTAAGCAACTGGCGTGAGTGTGGTCTTGGTATAAATTT
>CAXUGH010000262.1:0-720 GCA_964250365.1 uncultured Ktedonobacteraceae bacterium | reverse complement strand
ACAACTTCAAAGCTAAATCCCAACTCGCCGTCAGCTTTAACGGATGTGCCTTGACTGTGTACTAGCTTAAATTGGTTTGAACTGCTCGAAGGGCTGATGGCAGGACGCGCAGTAGACGATGGCTCGACAAGGCGTAGGACCGAACGCGTTCTCAAGCGTTGTTTGCTGTGAACCACAGTGCGGGCAGGTGAGCGGCGAATTCATGAGCATGGGTATCGCTCGTCCTCGACCCACTTTGGGCGGCGGCGCAATACCAACGTTATGAAGTTTCTTGCGTGCCTCTTCGCTTAGAAGATCGCTTGTCCATGCCTGTTTCATCGTGACATTGACTGTGACATGCGATGCCATCTGTAGTAAGCGTGTGGAAATGGAGGTGCGTATCTGAGCTAATGCCGGGCAACCTGCAAACGTTGGCGTAATGTCTACCTCAATGGAGGAGGTGTCGGCATCGACTGCAATACGACGCACAATGCCCATATCGACAACGGAGATCGCTGGCAACTCTGGATCGGGCACCTCTTTCAGTGCCTCCCATACATACTGCTCATTCAGTTCTGGCGTAGTCGTTACATCTGCCATGATTTTCTCCTGCTCTTACCATTGCGCGTTCGGCTCTAAGCGATACACCATCGTCATCTGCTCCCACAAACTGTAGAAGTCTTGCGTATGTTCGCCACGACGCCCACCTGTACGTGCTGCAATTGTCGGCGAGTACGTCGT
>CAXUGH010000261.1:0-7770 GCA_964250365.1 uncultured Ktedonobacteraceae bacterium | reverse complement strand
AAACAACCTTCCGGTGGCTGCTTGCTGCCTCCGGCGTGGGGGGGGGGGTGGGCCCCCCCCCCCCTTTCCTCTCTCTCCTGCCGCCGTAGGCGGCGAGTATCTCATATGCACATGCATGGACGCATGTGCCAAAACATCACCTATACTTTGGAGGAACTATTTACCCACATGAGTCATCGTAAATTTTTTAACGAAGAGATAGAAACCCTTTCTAAAAGCAAATTACAAGCACTGCAACTGCAAAAACTACAATCTCTTGTCGAGCGCGTCTATGCTCAAAACCCCTTCTATCAAAAACTGTATAAAGAAGCCAACGTCAAGCCATCGGACATACAATCGCTGGAAGATATTCGCAAATTGCCGTTTCTCGAAAAGAAAACTGTGCGCGACGCCTACCCCTATGGCATGGCACTCGTTCCCCCTGGCGGTTCAGGTGGTGCCTTACAAGTGCATGCCACCAGCGGCACAACGGGCAAAAGCGTCCCCGTATTCGCCACAAAAAAGGACATTCACTACTGGGCAGACCTCAATGCCCGTGAGCTATGGATGACCGGCATGCGCCCTGGCGACGTTCTCATGAACTGCTACGGCTACGGTCTGGCGACGGGTGGTTTCGGCTTCCACTATGGCGCGATGGCGATGGACGTAATGGCGATTCCTATGGGGTCGGATGCGCGTCAGTATGACCGCATGCTCGACTTCATTATAGATTTCGGTGTCACCGCCTTCTGCATGACTCCATCCGTTGGCCTGTATCTCGGCAATAAGGCGCGTGAGCGCGGCGTCAACTTCAAAGACACGAAGCTCAAAATTGGCCTGTTCGGAGCCGAACCCTGGCCCTGGGAGACGCGCCTGAAGCTCGAAGAACTCTTCAACATCACCGCCTACGACGAGTTCGGCATGACCGAATTTCTCGGTCCCGGCATGACCTGCGAATGTGAAGTCCGCGACGGTATGCACGCATGGGCCGACGCCTTCCTCGTCGAATGTATCGATCCCGAAACGGGCGAACCCGTCGAGGATGGCAAAGACGGTGAACTCGTCTGGACATGGCTCTCCGCCGACGGCACCGCCATGATTCGCTATCGTAGCCGCGATCTCTCGCGCACATGGTGGGAGGAGCGTTGTGCTTGTGGTCGCACGCATCCCAAAATCGCCTCGATTAAAGGGCGTAGCGACGACGCCGTATCCATTCGCGGCCTCATCGTCTTCCCCAGTCAGGTCGAAGCCGCTCTCGTCAAATTCCCCGAAACGGGCGCGAACTTCCGCATCATCGTCGATAGGCGCAACGACCTCGACACCTTCGACCTCAAAGTCGAAGTCAAAGACGCCGCCCTGCTGGACCATCCCGAACGCGCTCATAGCCTTAGTCGCCAAATGGCGGAGGCCGTCAAAACCATCACCGGCAACTCCCCAAAAGTCGAACTTGTCCCTGCCGACAGCCTTCCCCGCGCTAGCGGCGGCGAATCCAAAACCGCCAGTGCCCGCGTCGAAGACCGCCGCAAGAAGTAAAAAAGGCACATAAAAAAGATAGATTCATAAAATGCCAAAGGCATTTTATGAATCTATCTTTTTTATGTGCCTAAAATCACAACTATTTGCTGCGATTTGCTGTCAATAGCAAGCCTACTCGATAGAAAATGATATTGATGATGATAATACAAACAGTAAAAGCAACAACCATGAGAAATAAAAAGAACATGGAATTTATTTGGCCTATAAATAGTCCAAAGCACATTAAGAGTACCCATATAACTGCTGAAACAAGTCCGAGGAGTAAGCGTTGACTGAGCGGTGGTACTAAACTAGTCCTTTCCAGGGGAATTTTTTGTCCTTTATACAAGTAAGCGTGTTCATTGTAGTAATCTTCTTGATAAGATGTATAGGGAGGATACGTTCTATCCCTTTGAAAGTACATCGGATCCATCTCTTGTTGTGACATATGTACTAGCTCCTTTATCCTCTATCATGAATAAAAAGAATGCAATGCTTACTTACTTATTGTCTATAACTATTCTTAATTTGATTATCATATCATAATCATGCAAGATGACGCTAATCTACAGTTCAAAGGTGGCTAGTAAAACTTCTAACTTTTCACTAGCCACATTTTTAAAAGCAAGTTGCTAGTTACATATAAATAGCTGTGATATCGTGACAGTAACCTGACCAAACTTGACCCGAATAGAAGAGGTTTATTGTGCGACCATCATCACAGGTGAAAGATTCTGAGTGACCATCATTGCCGCTATCTTTTATAGCTGTAACTCTGTAAATATTTACAAATAATACTCCCGTTGGATCAGTCCAGTCTTGTTCAAAACAAAGTTCTCCTGTATCGTTATACAGTTCCACACCATGCCAAAAATTACAAGATGTATTGTGTACGAAAGGATGAACCTTTTTTTGATCTGTTAGTTTGACATGACTCGTCGAATGCACTTTATCAACTACCGATTTAGTTTGATATCTTGCGGCATGTGCATTGATGGTGAGTACCGACATCAGTAGGAATGCTACAAGGAGTGAAAAGGGGATCGTAAGCCGTTTGGCATGACTCATGGAAACCTCGCCTCTTGTGTAACGGAGACCGAACTAAATACGGTTTCAAAAACAAAATATAAAATGGTTAAGAGCAGTTATGAGGGCTAATGCCACCAAGAAATTCGTAAGTAAATTTGTTAAGTAGCTCAGTACCATCGTGTTTTCGCTCTCTTAGAGAAGAATACCATCTAAATTCATGAATATCAAGCTTTTCCGTAAGAATGAATATAAGTGTATTTGATGTACATATTTGCCACGCATTTCGCTCGTCACTACAAAGTGTTGGATATACATTCTCATTTCTCGTTCGTATCATATACAAGCCTGTTATTTGTAAACGAAAGGGAGAAATTCATGCAACTCATCGCCGCTCTCATCCTCTGCGTCATCCTACTCGCAATCGTCGGCGCAGCCATCTACTTTGCCAGACACCAGACATCCAACACACAAAGCTCCGGCTCAAGTGACCTTGGTCCCATATTCGGCGGCACTGCTATAGGCACGCGCGAAAAACTCGAAGAAACCATCTCAAATGGTCAGCAACAATCTCGGACTCGCCATAGAGTTCGTGGCAGAAAGCACAAATAACGTATATTCTTCTCTGTCGAGAACATGCTTGGTTTTATCGTGCCTCTGTAGCCTCTCTCGAACAAATATGGGGCTTATTCCATTCCGCTCTTTTTCGTGAGTAGCGATCCCACACGCCCAAAAAGAATATTGCCGCATATGAGGCAGATGGTAAAAACCATAACGGTTAGCAACAAAAAAAACCTCATAGTAGGACTTCTAACAGGCTCAATCAGGTAAGAGGCAATACCAAGAGTTATGAGGAGTAGCCAGATAATTGCAGAAATAAGTCCAAATATTATGCGGTAACTAGCTGGTGGTGCAGAGCTTAGACTTTCTGAAGATGGAGAGCTTGCTAGAGATGAAGAGCTTGCTAGAGATGAAGAGCTTGTACTTTCTAATGAAGTTACTTGTCCAAACTCAAAGGGAATATCCTCTTCGTAAAAAATACCTTCCGTAAACTGCCCATTGTTCTGGAACTGCTTAGATGTCATATCCCGCTGCATTACATCCTTTCCTCTAAGAAAAAATGGCTTCCTGTACGAGCCTAATGGTGAGCATACGAGACTCGCACAGGAAACGGAGGCATTGTAAACCATGTTGGTTACGCACTAAACATATAAGCAGTATAACCAAATCTTTGCAATCGCGTGTCCCTCAAAAGGGGTATTTTCGCGAATATGTGTCCAAATTCTGGCAAGATGAAGCATCACCTCATCTCCTGAACACCTTGATTTCTTCCAATTCTTCGGCTATAATTAACCTGTAAACAGAGTTACATTCTCTATTAAGCATCCCCCACATTATCCTCAAATGTGCAATCATCCTTTACTCACCTTTAAGGAAACCACACCCATGAACCCCATTCCTCTTCCACTCCTTATGTCCACCACCAATCAAACCGAAACCCAATGGCTCATCCCCGACTTACTCCCTCAAGGACTAACCTTCCTACTCGGTCAACCACGTATCGGCAAATCTTGGCTTGCCCTCCACCTTGCCCTATCCGTCGCCGATGGCAACCTTGTCCTTAGTCAGCTCCCTACTACTCAGGCTGATGTTGTTTACATCGGCTTGCAAGACTCTCCACAACGCATCTCTTTTCGTGCCCACAAACTTCTCAGCGACCAGCCCGTACCCACAAACCTCTCCTACCTTAGTCACTGGAATGTACTCACACCTTCGCTCGCCGATCAAATGCTCACCCTCGACCTCTGGCTTACCCAACACCCCAAAACTCGCCTCATTGTCATCGACTCCTTCGATCAACTCTCCTCAACTGGCGTGCAACAAGAAATTCTCCACCAACTCAAGCGGCTCACCAATTTTCATAACATTTCTATCCTCCTCACACAGCAAATCAATGCTAGGACAAGCCACAATCCCCTTGACGAACTTACCATACACTCAGCCTTCTCCTTTGCAGACACCCTTCTTGTCCTCAAACGTGAACGGGGTCAGTACGACGCAACGCTTCTCCTCATCAATGCCGAATTGCCCGACCACGAATTTGCCCTCTGCCTTCCCACGGATACTATGTGCTGGACTCTCCTTGGTGCCGCCTCCGACTACCGTCTCTCCCAGGAACGTCAGGACATCCTCTCTCTCCTTCAGGAATATAACGGCGGTCCGCTTCGCCCCAGAGAAATCGCCTCACTCCTCCACAAAGATACACGGGCCGTTACAAAACTCCTCTGCGATATGAGTCGAGCATCCCAGCTTCGTCTCGTTGGGCGCGGTCAATACATGACCATCAAACAGAACAACACCATCGGTAATGATGGTAATGATGGTAATAATAGTAATGATTTACTTAAAAAAATATCGTGACAACGCCTCCACTTAATGTTATAATACCCAACTTAGAGACACTCGCAATAATCTATCCTATAGCCACAACAGAGATGCTAAGAGAGGCTTACGCATGACCACGACAACACCACCTATCGCACGCGGCAAATACCATATCTGGACCGTTGGCTGTCAGATGAATCAGGCCGACTCGCAACGTGTTCAAACAATGCTTGATGACCTCGGCTGGGAAGAGGCGAGCATGGAGCAGGCTAATCTCGTGGTCCTCAATACGTGTAGCGTTCGTCAGGCACCAGAAGAGAAGGCGCATAACCTGCTCGCCAAGCTCAGACGCGCCAAAGAAGAGCGCGACGACCTGCTTGTCACGCTGATGGGTTGCATGATCGGCAATCAGAAAACCATCGACGAACTTAGCAAACGCTATCCACATATCGACCTCTTCATGAAGGTTGAGCAGGCCGACATTCTGCCGCGCTTCCTCGAAGAGCGTTGGACGCCTATCTCTGGTGCGGGCTGCCTCGATGTCGAATACGTTCCTGATACTCCTGAAACACCGCTCTCAGCAGACTTCGCAATGCCAACCTTTGCCACCTCTTTTGAGCGCACTGGTAAACGCGGCGTCCTACCAATGGCGATTACACCCAAACCAAGCGAACGTATCGCTCACTACCCTACTCAGATCGAGCATGCGCCAGCGAATCCTACCGCGTGGCTACCGATTGTGCTAGGCTGTAACAAGGTCTGTACCTACTGCATCGTTCCATATCGTAGAGGCCGTGAGCGTAGTCGTCCTCTCGACGAACTTATTATTGAGGCTCGTTCCCTTGTCAAAAAGGGTGCTAAAGAGGTAACATTGCTTGGGCAGACCGTCGAATCCTACGGCCTCGACCTGCCCGACAAACCCGATCTCGCCAACTTGATGACCAACTTGAGCGAAATTGACGGCCTTGAACGTATCCGCTTCATGACCTCGTATCCGCGCTACATGACCGATAGCATGATCGAGCGTATGGCGCATCTGCCCAAAGTCTGCGAACACCTCAACATTCCTGTTCAAGCAGGTGACAACGATGTGTTAAAGCGTATGAAGCGCGGCTATACATTAGAAGAGTACTGTGAGCGTGTGAATCGTGTACGCGAACTTTGGCCCGCTGTAACGCTCTCAACCGATATCATCGTTGGCTTTTGTGGCGAGACCGAGCAAGAATTTCAGCACACGCTCGACCTGCTGGCAAGGCTTCGCTTCGATGTCGTTCACGTCGCCGCCTACTCGGTACGCCCCGGCACCGTCGCGGCACGCTGGGAAGACGACGTGCCACTGACGGAAAAGAAGCGTCGTTTGCAAGCCGTCGAAGAACTGCAAACGCAGATAGCACTTGAAATCAACCAGGGGTATCTTCATACCATTGAACAAGTCCTTGTCGAAGAGGAAAACGACTCGCATGGACTCAAGCGTTGGCGCGGTCGTAATCGTGCTAACAAACTCGTCTTCTTTCCGCAACCCGACTCAGCGCAAAATATTCAACCAGGGAGTCTCGTCAACGTGCGTATCGAGCGTGTTACTCCCTGGTCGTTGCAGGGTGCGATATAATAAGCAAACCTATTCATCTAGTTCTACAAAAATGGAGGGCGTTGAATGACGCAATCTGCTGAAGAAAAAACTCGAACCAAGCGGCAATGGACCGACCTTGCCGTCAAGCAGGCACAAGAAGGTCTATGGGAAGAGGCCATTGTCACCAACAAAAATATCCTGAGCATGTTTCCCCAGGAGTCAGATGCCTTGAACCGTCTTGGCAAGGCATATAGCGAGTTAGGCCAGTACGCGGAGGCGCGGCAAGCCTATTCTTTGACGCTGAAATACAATCCCAAGAATATCATCGCTCAGAAAAACCTTGACCGGCTCTCGATGGTGCAGGAGGCTCCAACACCTGCTCACATGGTCGCGGAACGCATTGACCCGCGACTCTTCATCGAGGAAACTGGCAAAACAGGTTTCACCGATCTCATTAACCTTGCCTCACCAGCCATTCTCGCCACAGTGGGCGTAGGAGACCGTGTGCATCTGCAACCGATTGGTTACACCTTACTGGTGCGTAATGCCGCCGGTGAAGACATTGGTCAGATCGAACCACGCCTCGCCAACCGCTTGATTAACTTTATGGAGGGCGGCAATCGCTATGCCTCCGCCCTTTTTGCGAAGGAGAACGATCATCTGAGGCTAATCATCCGCGAAGAGTATCAACACCCAAGTATGTTTGGTAAGGTCAGTTTCCCCGCACAAGGCGGCGGCGACACCATCCGTGCATACACGAAGGACAGCATGCTACGTCAAGATCGTGGCGAAGACGATGACGAACTCGGCAACGACGACGAATACTTCGACGGTGGCGACGAGCCAGACGACATGACCGAAGTCGATTTCGAGAACACCAACGAACCCGAAGAATAATCAATAAAATGTAGGGGAGACCCTCGCGGTCTCCCTGCTCAGGAAATGTAGGGAATCGGTCTCCCTGCTCAGGAAATGTAGGTGAGACCCTCGCGGTCTCCCTGCTAACACAATCTACCTACCCTCAATAAAGAAAGGCAACGCAACATGAACAAAACAAAACGTGTCGCATGGCATAAACATCTGAAACATGCGAAAAAATTAGAAGAGAAGCAACGCCTCGCAAAAGCAAATGGCACTGCACCACAACCAACACCAGCCCGTTCTCGCTAACATTACAAAGTAATCAATTTCGATGTGTCATTTGCCGCCCTCGGCGGCAAATGACACATCGAAATTGATTTCTTTGTAGGGACGAGATTTATCGCGTCCCAAATAGTAAGCATCGCAAAACCAAG
>CAXUGH010000260.1:0-7791 GCA_964250365.1 uncultured Ktedonobacteraceae bacterium | reverse complement strand
TGTTCGCTCTCGCGTCCATAAAAGGAGACCTCGCTTACGTCTTCGCCCCAGTCAATACGACGCCCTATCGACTGGGGCATGTGTGCGACCTCGCTCTCTTCTTGTGGAGGCGAAGGTATCCCTTGAGCAAGCTGTGTCAGCACCCATTGCTCATCAAAAAGCACTTTGAGGTGTGCTGCTTTCCACAAAGTACGCGCTTGCTCGACCTCGTGACCTGCTGCAAAGATATGGTGTTCAAGACAGAGGGCAAGAAATGCCTTGAGAGAGTCCGCTTTGGGATAGCGTGTTCCTGCCTCCCACCGCTGAATGGCACGGTCTGTCACGCCCAACCGCTCTGCTAGTGCTGCTTGTGTGAAGCCAAGGTTCGTTCGTAATGTCACAAAAATATGTGCAAACGTATCGTCGAGGTCCTGATAGGAAGATGTCATCGCTCTTGCTCCTTCTACTTTTCACACAACATACACGGACCCGACCAAACCCGACCAGAAACACCTACCGCACGGTCCTGCGCTTTCCGAGTAATGACGCTACACTAATAGACAAGGAGGAAAGAAGTTCACCCGGAAAAACTTCTTTCTTGAGAGGGAAGAGAACCTGCTGTTATCGGGTTCATCTTGTCTCTCGTACCTCTAAAAATTGCTTTGTAGTGCTAATTGATTATAGAAGAGAGATATCGAGGGCGGAATGGCTTTTTTGAGACACGCTTTACCTGTGTTCATGGTCTCGCCCTCTTCCGGGGAGAAATAGAAAATGAAAGAACTGACACAAACATTCCATTGTTTTACTCCTGCGGGGAGTATGTTGACTAATAAAGAATATTCCATGTATGCTTCCTTGCTTCTCTGTGTGACATTTTCGTGTGGCAATGACGATGACCCAGGGAGTTAGATTATCAGATTTCATGGAGCATTCACCGCGTGCGGTGAATGCTCCATGAAATCTGATAATTCATTACTCTTCAAACGCTCCCAAAAGTTTCAAGCTGGCTTTCTGCGCTTCGCTTAATCCTTGCACATTTGTTATGTTAAGAGCTTCATATGGACGTTCGGAACGCAATGTGGCGAAATGCGTGGCATCAGACACGTTCCATAGCTGAATCAGTCCATCTGAGCCACAACTTGCCAGCCGCGCACCATCGGGACTAACACGACTGGCGTAGATCCATGCTCGATGTCCTTTTTGTAAGTAAGGATAGGTATTGTTCTGGCTATTCCACCAGCGCAGCACGCCATCCTCGCAACCAAAGAGAAGTAGGTTGCCCTCGCGATTCCATGTGACCGTTGTGATTGCCGTATACTCATCGGCAAAGATTGTGGACTGGATTCCGCGATAGATATCCCAGAGTTGTACTCTGCGATCTTCTCCGCCACTTGCAAGGAGCATATCTGTTGGGTGCCATGCGATGTCATAGACTGCCCTAGGCGATATCTGCACACTCCTTTGTTGCGTCCCATCTTCTGCTTGCCACACATGCATGATACCGCCATTATTTGCACTTGCCAAGAGGCTGCCACCAGGATGCCAGGAAACGGTTCGCACCGGTTCACTATCGCGCCTCATCCAACGAGGACTTCCATCAGCACTATTCCACACACGCACTGTAGAGTCCCAGCTACCGCTTGCAAGCCATTGTCCACTCGGATGCCACGAGAGGCTCATCACATAATTCTCATGACCGCGTAAAACATGTAGACATGTTCCTGTGGTAACATCCCAGATACATATCGTGTGATCAAAGCTCCCACTTGCTAGGCGTGTACCATCAGGACTCCATGCGACCGTTCGTACCGCGCCTTGATGACCGAGGAATTGCCGCATCGCTGTTCTCTCGGCAACGTTCCAGAGAGTCAAGGCTTTTTCGCTATTGCCACTTGCTAGATGAATATTGTCAGGACTCCATGCAACAGCAAGCTGCGAAAGTGAATAGCCCTGCACAACACGCACACACTCTCCGCTCTCTACCTCCCATACCCGCAAAGTACGATCTTGACTTCCACTCAGCAGATGCTTGCCATTCGGCATAAATGCAATAGCATCCACGACGTTAGTATGGTCTAACAGCACATTCCGTTGCCTTTTGCTCTCTACGTCCCACAGACGAATAGTGCCGTCGTTGCTACAACTTGCGAGTGTTTGTGCATCGGGACTCCACGCGACTACGCGCACAAAATCGGTATGACCCCGTAACACTGCCTGCATGTTGCCGCTTTCTATACCCCATACCCTCACCGTCTGATCGCGGCTTGCACTGGCAAGCTGTTTGCCATTCGGCGCGAATACAAGACTCTGTATCCAGTTTGTATGACCGGAGAGCGTCTGTATGCTCGTCCATGTCTGCGTTTCCCAGAGCTGAATGTGCCGATCTGCTCCTCCACTGGCAACGAGCGAACCATCAGGACTCCACGCGACACGTACAACACCGTTATGAAGATCGTCGAATATGCGAATGCAGATTCCTGTACTGGTATTCCACAAACGCATGGTACCGTCATCACTGCCACTTATCAGTTGTAATCCATCAGGTGCATATGCGACACTCGTAATGCTATCTCTATGTCCACGCAAGACCAGGCGCAACGCTCCACTCTCCACATGCCAGAAGTTAATAATCGTATCTTCACCGCCACTACAAAGATACTGTCCATCAGGACTAAAGGCGAGGACGGGTACATGGTCTGTATGAGCAGGTCGTATCAAATGAAATAGTTGTCCATCTTTGTGCCATACACGTATCTCTCCATTGTTGCTTCCCGCCGCCCACAACGTACCTGTTTCATTGACCGCAACACTGGTTACAGGATACATGGCTTCGGTGAAGACCGTGTTCTGCAACATAGCTCCTTTGAGATTTGTATGTTGCATCTCAATCCCTTGCAAATAAGCATTTCGTAGCACAAGTTGTGAGAGATCGAGGTGGCGTAAGGAACTCCGAAGCTGATAGAGAAGTGCAAGAATGTTCGCCGGTCCATAGCCCTGTCTATCTCTCGGAAGCTGGCGCAATGTCTGTAACATCTGTTCTAAGTGAGTATCTAGCAGAGATGACTGGAAGTAAGAAGTACGTAGGCGGTCAAGACAGGCAAGAACGAGCAAGCGTTCCTGCCCGACGCGTACATAGTCCTTTGCTAAGGCGTTGGAAAGCCCATACTGGCAGAGAGTCGTCACTTCTCCTTGTTGTAGCTCTTTCACGAGAGCTTCAATAAATGTATCGGTAACATATTCCATTACCACTGATTGTAACGTGAACGTGCTTTGCGTATGCCCGTACTCAAGGAGAGAGTGTCGCCGCATGTCGTGCAACGCCTCTCGTAGACGGGCGCGTGGTATTGGTGTTGCGAGTAGTGCATACAACTCATCCTGACTGAGCGGCTCGCGGGCAATAGCGAGCCATGTGAGAATGGTGTGCTGTAGGGGAATGAGTCGCTCATAATGCTGAATGAGTAGAGAGCGCACACCGCGTGTGAGTAGTTCCTTCTCCGCGAGAAACGGAGCTATCTCGTCGCCAAAGAGTTCTCGAATGGTCTCGGCTACGAGCTTGAGCGCGAGAGGATTGCCTGAGCAGACGCGAATAAGTTGATTTCTCGCCTCAGCGTCTCCTATCAGGTCTTTCTCCTGCAAGAGTTGCGATGCCGCCTCGTTATCCAGGCCGACGAGGTATTGTGAACGTACAAGTGCGCGGCTTCCCTCCATCGGTCCTAGCTCAAGAGGCTTCTCCCGACTGGTAAGAATGCAACAACTCGAATGCACACTCTCGCCAAGACGCTGTAGCAGTCGTCCATATCCCTCGTAGCCTGCGCGATAGCTGCTGTCACCAGAACTGGCTTGTAAAATAGTTTCCAGATTGTCTAATACAAGCAAGCAACGATGCGAACGTAGTTGCTCTAGCAAAAGTGTAATACGACGTTCTAACGAAGGAGGCATGTTTGCTGAGAGAGTAGGCGAAACTACTTGCAATACATCGGCTACAAGGTCTTCGCACACTGGCGCGTCACGTAGCGAACGAAAAACTACTGCCTCAAATTGTCCGGCAATTCGATGCATGAGCGTAATGGCAAGCGTCGATTTGCCTATTCCACCAATTCCCAGTAGCGCGATCAAACGACAACGATCTTCGAGGACCCAGTTATTGAGTTGAGCTAACTCCGCCTTTCGTCCATAGAAGGAACTAATATCAAATGCTTCCCCCCAATCTATACGCGGCAATTGCGAATTGCTCTGTGCTATTGCTTGTCTAGTTTGTGCGGGATAGTGAGGTGATGAGATTGCTTGATCGGTCAGGAGTGTCTGTGCCCAATGTTCATCGAAAAGGACTTTGAGACGGGCAGCTTTCCAAAGCGCACGCGCCTCCTGCAATTCCTTGCCAGAGGGAAATGCATGTTGCCCGATGGCGAGAGCAATAAAATCTTTCAAGTGAGGAGCAGTAGGAATGCTCAGGCCGCCCTCCCACTTTTGGACTGCTTGCTCTGAAACTCCTAGTGTTCTTGCGAGTTCCGCCTGAGTGATACCAATGGCGGTACGTATCGTGACAAAGGAATTCGCAAATGTATAATCCCGCTCTCGATACTTCGAGCGTTGAGTCATGAGTATACCCCCGAAAAGACAACGTAACCCTTACTACGACCCCAACCAATCCCTACTGACATCCTCTCTCTCTTAGGGTTACACTCAGAACATGGTTTGTATCTGTTATAGCAGTGTACAACCTGAACGGGAGGCATGGAAACTGTCGCCACAAGACTTTCCATGTTTCCTATTATCTAGCTTTTGCCATTATAACAGATGCAAAAATGCATGCCTAGCGCGTGTAACAGTTTTTCATAGTTGAAAGGGTATACTCACTACAGCAGTGAGATAGAGAGGGAGTAAGAAATGATTTCAACCCCTTTGCAACCGCTTATAAAAGAATTTCTCTTCTCGCAGGAGGAATACATTCAAACATTTTTGTTGAGAACTGCATTCCTACCTCACTTTTCGGCTTCTCTCTGTGATGCAGTTCTGAAGCGCCGCGATAGTTGGCAAATATTACAACATATGGAACGCGCCAACCTTTTTCTTGTCGCCGAAGATTATGAACACAGGTGGTACCACTACGCAACACCCTTCGCGGAGGCACTGAACAGCTATCTGGAAGAGACCGAAAGCGTTATACTGCCTCTGTTGTACCGCCGAGCCGCCCAATGGTATGAACAGTGTGACTCTGACGAGCCTGAGCCAGAGTCGCAGTATATGCTTACTCTATCTGCTCCACAAGAGCAAAAAGCGTGGCGAGAAACGTCACAAGTCTCTCCATCACAACAGCTAGTAGAGCCACTGAGTATGCGCGAACTAGAAGTATTACAGTTAATGGCACAAGGTGCCCCAAACGGAGAAATTGCAACTCATCTCGTCATTGCTCTTAACACGGTCAAGCGTCATGTAAGCAATATCCTCTCGAAACTGGGTACAGCCAATCGAACTCAGGCAGTCGCCCATGCGAGAAATCTCGGCATTATCTAATCATACATAAGGACAAAGAATACATGGCTGATGACGCAATTACTACTGAACATCTCTCACGATCATTTGGAGCTATCAAAGCCGTCGATGATCTCTCGTTGTCTGTTCCAAGAGGGACCGTGTTTGGATTTCTTGGAGCCAATGGAGCAGGCAAAACGACTACGATTCATCTACTCTTAGGATTGTTAGAGCCAACGGCTGGATCAGCTCAGGTTGTTGGTTTCGATACCAGGAAACAGGCGGCCTCTATTCGGGCACATACCGGCTCCTTGCTCGAATTTAATGGACTCTACGAGCGGCTGAGTGTGCAAGACAACCTGGAGTTCTACGCACGCATTTACCATCTGTCACGTCTTGAGCGCGAGGCTCGTATCAAAGAACTACTCATCCATTGGAATTTGTGGGATCGCCGCTACGATAAAGTTGGCATATGGAGTCGTGGCATGAAGCAGCAACTTGCGCTGGCACGCGCATTGCTGCATCGTCCAGCACTTGTGTTTCTCGACGAGCCAACGGCTGGTCTGGACCCAATGGCGGCTGTTACTTTGAATAAGGACCTGGTTCGTTTGGTCAAGCAGGAAGGAACCACTGTCTTCCTCAATACTCATAATCTCACCGACGCCGAAAACTACTGTGACCAGATAGGGATTATCCGCAAAGGCAGATTAGTAGCCGTTGGCAACCCTGATGAACTGCGTATGAAATACAGCGGTTCGCAGATCGAGGTGGTTGGTTCAGGCTTTAATGCACAGGTTGTGATGCGGCTTCATCAGCAGGAAGGCATTCTCGCGGTGGAACCGCACCCCAATCGCTTAGTGCTCAAGCTCCGCGATACGCGTGACGTTGCACCATACGTCAATATGATTGTGCAGGCAGGTGGCATTGTTGAGGAGGTGCATCGAGAACAGGGCAGTCTGGAAGACGTTTTTATCAAATTGATGCAGGAGAATGCATAATGTTAGACATCTGGACAATGTATTGGAAAGAATGCAAAGAGCAGTTCTTCCTGGGAAGCAGACAACTACTTTTCAGCTTCTTACTCGTGGTGGTCTCGTTAGGAGGCTGGCTCCCCTACATAGTAGGGCGTGCATGGTTTCAGCTTCCCCTATTCGTGATTCTGCTGCTAGTCGTCGTTCCTGCGGTATTCGTAGTTACGTTCGTTGCAGATAGTTTCGCTGGTGAACGCGAACGGCATACGCTAGAGACGCTCTTAGCGACTCGCCTCTCGGATGGAAGTATTGTCGTAGGCAAGGTCATAGCCCTGCTTACCGTGCCTGTCGTAGTGACGCTAACGACTCTCGTGGTGGGCTTTGTGGTGGTGAATATACGAACGCAAGGGGGCGCATGGGATCTCTACCCACTCAATCGCTTTCTGCTAACTGTACTCCTAAGTCTGATGTTCTCTCTGCTCATCATTGGCATTGGCATACTTGTATCGCTGCGTGCAGCAACAGTTCGGCAAGCGCAGCAGACGCTGGGCACCAGTATAGCCGTATTAAGTATTGCTGGCGCGCTTGTGCAATCCCAATTGTCGCGACTGCCATTCGCCCAATGGCTACAGGGATTGAGCGAGGGAGAAATTCTCGCTAGTATCATTGGCGGCGTGGCACTTTTTGATGCTGTTCTCATTTTCCTGATTCTAGTACGCTTTCAACGCTCACGTCTCATTCAAAACTGACAGTTCTACTGTTCCAACGGCAGATTAAAACCATCTCTCCCATGCCTTGTTTTTCAGGAAGAAGAAAGCGATAGTCATGCTAATAAACGTGATGAGTGCAAAAAAATACCTTCTTGTGTGAGCAGGCTCCACTGCTTCGGATATCGTACTAACAGCGACGGGTGCTGTTGTTCCTATCGGAACTGTATAAAGTCCTTCATACCTGTGTGCCCCCTTCGTTTTCATTCCATCTACTATAAGACGGAGTGATGAGCTAAATTTGGCACATAAAAATCGCAACTATCACTATCTGTCTTCTACTTTGCCTGTTCACATTCATTTCACAGGTTTTCTAGCTCAACTTACCTGAATTCTTGCCTTGCACTCTTGCAAGAGGTGCAGTTATTCGTACAAGTACGAAGAGTCTCCATCCCCCTCGGGTGCCATCCCCCCTTGCAGCAATCGGGCAAGTGTGTGATGCATACAAGTCCAAATGGTCACCCCCCCTCGGGTCCCATCCGCCCTTGCAACGTATACCCACATGAAGCTCAAGAACTTCCCCGACATGTCTCCATCCCCATCGGGTCCCATCCCCCTTGCAACGGAAAGGTTCTATGACGGAACGAGTCGTGACTAAGGTC
>CAXUGH010000259.1:2199-7806 GCA_964250365.1 uncultured Ktedonobacteraceae bacterium | reverse complement strand
AACTCCAAGCAGCCACGCGCCGTTGTCGTCGTCGATGGAGTTGGGCATGAGTTGATCGCAGGCGAGCGAGTTGTCGTCGTGCGCGTCGTCCACTTGAAAGTCACAGGCACGTAACGACATGCCGTTGAACGACGCCTTGGGGTCGGCGTAGGGGTAGTTGGGGAAATCCTTGACGTTTTTACGCGCAAGCATGGCCTGTGCCCACACCCATGAGCCAACCTTGATAGGGAGTGCCGTTTGCACCGTGAGATTTATCTGCACCTGCGGTGTTAGTCGCACCGTTAATATACAGCCGCCTGTACAATCCGCTGGCAATTGCTGGTTAGACGTTCTGATGAGAGGCGTTGGCAACACCTGTTGCGTAGTCAAAGCATTGATTTTTAGCACGACGCCGCCGAGAGCAACCAGAGGATATTGTGGCGATAGTGGCAGTGTCATTCCTGGTTGGAGCGCGTGACAATCCTGACCAAGAGATGCGTCGAGAGCCTTTACCGTCGCTGGAGTCACGTCACTGAAAACCTGACCGGCGTCCGCCATACGCATCTGGTAGGTGAGAATGCTATCGCACGAGTCACCGCCCTGTGTTGTATAGAGCAGAGAACCAGCCTGAGGCAACACTGTTGGAAAGCTAGGATACGGAGTCGGGACAGGCGGTGGTGGCGGTGCCGACAAACTATAGAAGTACTTGGTAATACCAGGGATAACACCATTTCCCGCATGCGTGGCAAAAACGTATGCAGGTACAGCTAGCAAAGCAAGAATAGGAAGAAGCAGCAATAATTTCCAGGGGATCGAGCGCGACACGATACGTAGATTTTCCTCGGTCGTGCTTCTCAGGCGAAAGCGGCGAGCCATCGGCGACTCCTCATGCGTAGTGTAGGTACCGGCATTCATTATAGCAGGGATTTTAAGAGTACACTAGTCACAAAAAAGCGTACATTTATAGTATACTACGCTGTCTTCGCCGCAAAAGACCACAAAAAAACATTTGTTAGAAAACGGGCTCGGGCGCCGCAGCGCACTCGCCCTTTTTCTAACAAATGTTTGTCTTATTAGCCTTGCGAAAGCGCAGAGTTACAGCTTGTGGTCATCTTGCTAAAGGCGTCGTCGGCTGACGCTTGGCCTTTGAGAACGCTTATGAAAGCGTTCGAGATGATGTCGCGGCACTGGTCCCATGCGGGAACAGTTGAGGCAACAAAACCATACTGCAGCGACTCTGGACCAGCTTTACGTGCAGGCGTCTTCGAGTAGTACGCTTGCAATGCGGCACTATTGTAGGTCGATTGGCGGATAGGCATGTAGCCCGTCTGCTGCACGAAGGAGGCGTTACTCTCGGAACTGGTAAGAAACTTCATGTAATCCCACGCGGCAGACTGTGTATCCGTATCGACGCTGGAATAGATCGCCAGATTGGTGCCAAACAGCGTCGTGAACTGTCCCTTTGGACCTGCTGGAATAGGTGCCTCTGTGAACTGGAATGCACCATTGATGGCCTTCTTCACAAATGGATAGCTTGCGATGGTGCTAATGGCGAACAGAGACTTCTGCGAGGCGAAATCATTCTGCCATGCAGTTGCAGTTGTCACATGAAGAGCCTTCGACTGCACCAATGGTGCCAATTCGCTTAAAGCTTGCTTCGCAAGAGGAGCATTCGCACCAGTTGCGAACGCAGAGGTTTTGCCATCAGCCGAGACGAAATCAGTACCACCGAGACCCTTGTATAAAATTGACCAGAAGTCAACGTCCGGCGTATACGAGAGACCCCACTGTGAACCGTCGGGCTTCGTGACCTTTGTCAAGTCAGTAATCATCTCGTCGATGCTGGTTGGTGGATTGATACCCGCCGCTTTGAGCGCATCAACATTATAGTAGAGAACTACATCACTCTTATTGAATGGGAGCATATACTGCGTACCATTGAGTTGACCATCTTTGATTAAGCTAGGATAGAAGTCTGAAAGATCGGTCAGACCATTTTTGCCTGAGATGAATGGCTGTAACGAAACAATTGCATTCGACTGCTGAAACTGTTGTGCCCACTCTTCATACACCTGCGAGATCGCGGGTGGCTTGCCAGCGGCGATAGCAGCCGTAATTTTTGTCTTGAGCGTTGCATAAGAGTCAAAAGCCTGCACATTCACCGTGACATTCGGATTCTTCTGCATATACTGCTTTGTTAGATTTGCAACTGCTGTCTTGTTCGCGCCAGAGCCGAACGCATCCCAGAAGTTTACCGTGTACTTCTTGCTAGAGCTAAGCACCCCTGGAGACGTGCTTGAAGAGTTGTTACCGCTATTGCTATTGGGTGAACCGCCGCAAGCTGTCAATAGCAGCATTGCGATCATTGCAATAGCATAGGCCGTAAAAGACCATGAACGACGCATGTGAGAGAATACCTTTCCTTCTTTTAAGAAAATAGCTAAACGAACCAATAAAAAGCGTATTTCTATATATCAACACATCCCAACGTTCAATAGAACGCTGGTCCAGTGAAAACTGGTGTATGTATTAGCCCTTTGTACTACCCACCGAAATACCTTCGATGAATTGCCGCTGAGCAATGAGAAACACAATCAAAATGGGTAGCGTGGTAAAGGCCGCCGCTGCTGCAAGTCCTGTGGGGTCAGTACCATCATTTGTAGTGAAGGCTTTCAGGCCAACCTCAATGGGACGAAATGCGTCCGAACTTGTGACCAGATAAGGCCATAGGAACGCGTTCCAGCTTCCAATCAGCACCTGCAACGCCACTACTGCTAGAGCCGGACGCGCCAACGGTGCCGCTACTGACCACAGAAAGCGCAGACGTGAACAGCCATCTATCTGAGCCGCCTCCCATAGTGAATCGGGAAGCGAAAGAAAGAATTGACGAAGCAGGAAGATACCGGAAATGCTGACGCCGAACGGAATAATCTGCGCCTGATAGCTATCGATCCAGCCCAGTGTCGAGACGATGAGATAGCTGGGAATTAGTGTTGCCTCAAACGGAATCATGATGAGAGCCAGAATTGCCAGGAACAGAGCTTGCCTCCCTGGGAATTTCATCATGCCAAAGGCGTAGCCTGCAAGCAATGACGTGATAACAGCCAGGACAACAGTACAGCCTGAGATGAGAAGACTATTCAAAAAGTACTGCATCCACGGAGCCATTGCCCATGCACGCGCATAGTTCGCCCATTGCCAATCGGGGAACAGAACAGGCGTTGATGCATAGGCATCATGATCTGTCAGCAACGACGTGACAAACATCCAGTACAAGGGAAAGATCGACGCAATTGAAACTCCTATCACAACGATATAGGTCAAGGCACGCCAGGGTTGTCCATAGCTACCTAAGGGACGTTTTGTGCGTCCTTTTGCTGGCGTAAGCGTGGCGATAGGTGGAACTGTTGGTGTCACAGCCATAAACGTTCCCTTTCTAATAAGCAGCATTCGCGCCACGACGTGTAAAGACAAGTTGCGCGGCTGAAATAGTAAAGACGAGTAAGAAGATCACCACCGAGATTGCGGCACCGAGTCCATCATGTGAATTGTTAGAGAATGCCTGCGAGAACATATATAGTCCCATTGTGCGTGCTGCGTTCTCTGGTCCACCTTGAGCATCGACAAAAAGGAAGACGGGCTGGAACATCTTGAATGACTCAATGGTACTTAGCAGCAGAACGACCAGCGTGATCGGCATGAGCAGAGGCCATGTGATATGGCGAAACACCTGCAAAGGATTCGCTCCATCAACGCGTGCCGCCTCTGCTAGCGAGGGCGAAACATTGCTCAGACCTGCCATAAAGAGAATCGTGCTGAAGCCGACTGATTTCCACGTCGTGTAAAAGATGATACTTACCAGTACCCAATGCGGATCGCCCAACCAGTCAATCGAGCGCAGATGAAAGAGGTGCAGGATGCTGTTGAACAGGCCGTGATAGTTATCGAACATCCAGTACCACACGGTTGTCGTTGCAACCAGCGGCATCACAAACGGCGTAAAGATTGCAAGCCGCCACGTTGTGCGCCCTCGAATACCTGACATCAACAGAATTGCCAGGAACAGCGAGATAAAGAGATGCAGGGGCACTGAGATAAGCACATAGAGCAACGTTACCTGAATTGACTGTAAGAAGTTCGGGTCATGAAAGAGAAACGTGTAGTTATCAAGCCCAATAAACGGCTGCACTCCATGATTAAGGAAATTCCATTTGAAGAGACTCATGTAAAAGACAAAAATAGACGGACCATAGGCGAAGACCGCGAGAATAGCAAACACAGGTAAAAGAAATAGATATGCTTGCCCCGCCTCTCTCCACCTGAGACGGCGACTAAGTTTCTGCGGTGTTGCCGTCAACACCTTTCCACCTTCTATCGCGGACATACTTACATCACCTTCCATAAACTCTCCTACTTATACGTTTTCGACGTACTAACTTATCATACAGACATTTTGTTAAGAAAATGTAATATGCAAGTAAACCTAGCGTTAAAACATAGACATATATCTAGCGTTTGGAATAGACCGAAACGAGAAAACAGTATTACCGAGACTCTGTTCATCTCAATCTATTGAAGTAAACGTCAAGCAAAGGAATATTGTCGAAATGATGCAAGCTATAAGCAAAATGTCGGCATGCGTTGCAACGCGTGCCGACATTTTGCTTATAGCTTGCATCATCTATACCCGCCATAAATGGCGTGACCTGCTTGCAGCCAGAAGCAATCCGCGTAGGCGAAACCTGCCTCGTGGAGCCAGCGCAGTTGATCGCTGAGTAGTGACGGTTTGTCGTATGAGTCGGGGTCGTTGTAGTCGTAGGTGAAGTAGTTCCACTGGAGCATCTGGTAATGTTCGTAGCCACTCAAGTCGCCATGTGCCGCGATACTTTGTGCGCGTACAATCGCATCGTATTGTTGCGCGAACAGAGACGCGATACGCGGCGTGGCTGGTTTGATAATATCGGCGAGCAATAAGGCACCCTCCGGCTCAAGCTGTTTTGCCATATCCCGAAAGAGGCTCTGCTTCCCCTCGTCGGAAAGATGATGTACGCACAGCGAGGAAACAACACAACGTAGCGAAGAGGGAAGTGTAGTGCGCCATGCCTGCTCTTCCAGAAGAAAAGGCGCGATAGTGAGACGGTTGGAAAAAGCTGCAAGCTTTTGTGCCATCTCCTCGCGCATTCTTGCGGAGCCATCCAGAGCCACATAATGACAGCGTGAAAAACGTTCCAAGATCGCCTGTGCCAACACACCGCCTCCAGCCGCCAGTTCGACAATTGTAAATGTTTCGTCGATGCCAGCAGGAATGAGTGAGAGCAGAGTTTCGATTTGCTCGGCGCGTTTGGGCACAAATATCTCGCCAAAGTCGATAAAAGTAGCCGAATCGCTCTCGTTCCATGAATTCGCGGGTACGTTGTTGTTTGTGAGTTCGCTCATCTACGTTACGTCCTTACAATTTTACGTTTTTGCATACTGCGCTCGTCCGAGGACGTGATAATGGATATTGACGAAATGATATAGGTACTTGGTCTCTACTATCGAAACCTGCATAAACCTCGTCCATCTATTCGACTATATAAAGATACCACATATTGCTCAAATGTTTTTCGTAGGGACGAGATTTATCGG
>CAXUGH010000259.1:0-2186 GCA_964250365.1 uncultured Ktedonobacteraceae bacterium | reverse complement strand
CAGAAGAGCAAACGAATTCTAGGCGATAAATCGCACACGGACGCGATAAATCTCATCCCTACGAAAAACCGATGTATACTCTTCATTTGTTCATCTGCATAATCTTGTCCCTGCAAAAACACAAAAACTTCAGCACTTGACTTTTCTATATTTATAGGTTACTCTTTTCTATGATACAATAACTTAGGTGATAGTAACCTATTAAGGAGGGTGTATGTACTCGGATATCCTGATTTTAGCAATGCTCTCCAACAAATCAATGCACGGCTATGAGATTAAGAAAAGCGTGGAACGGGTGCTTAGCAATTCCATTGCACTCAACAACAAGGTACTCTACCCTGCGCTAAAACGCTTTGAGGAGATGAAGGCAGTCGAGCGCGAGGTTGTACGACAGGAGGGAAAGCCCGATAGACACATCTATCGCATCACCGATGCCGGACGAGAGTCGATGCAGATGCTTTTGCAAGATTGCTCGCCGGAGATTATACGCAACGACACAGAATTTTTGGTTCGCGTGTCCATGTTCGCTTTACTTGAGCGTGAAGCCCGTTTAGAGATTCTACGTACTAGAGCAGAGATTGTCAGCAAGAAAATAACGCACATTCAGGAGATGAGGAAGCTTGCCCATGAAAACAGGGCTAACACCTATGCAGCAGAGGTCATTGCTTTTCAAGAACAACAAGATAGGCACGAACTTGAATGGATTCAGTCGCTAATGCACAAAATCTAGCATGACGAGGAGAAGATTTCCAATGGACACAACTCAAATATGGGAAAGTGGCGTCACGGATGCGCCCCTACCTCCACTCGCAGAACAGCCAGACGTAAGTTCAAACAACCTTTTTCTGGAACTTTATCACCAACTAGGTCCCGTTTATCGCCTTCCTAGACCAGATGAAGAACCGCTCACTGTGCTGGCAGGGGCGGAAGCAAATGCATTCACAAGTCGCTATGGCGACGAGTTCTTTGTAAGCGCGGAACTTTGGAAAGAGTTTAACAATGCTATGGGTGGTATGGTTGGAGGCATGGCAACGGCACGAGATGGCGCGGCAAACCACGCTCGACGTATGAAGAATGGACGGAACTACTCACGCGTCAAAGTAACCGATCAACTGCCACGTATGATCAACATCACACACGAATACTCACAATGGCAGATAGGGCAGAGCATAGACGTACTTCCTGCTATGCAGCGCATTGTAGCCGAGCAATTAGGTCAACTGCTGATAAACTACAGCATAGGAGACTACCTGGAAGATTTTGTCGTCTACCTATCAACGTCAATCGTCAGTTCGTTCGGTGCCAAAAAACGTGACGCCCTTTCATCGCCGCGCTTTCAGCGAGCTAGAGAACGCGTTTTAGAGCTAGGCCGTAAAATTGTCGAAGCCCACAAGTTTACACCTCTCGATGGCAGAAAGCCAGATATTGTAGATGATGCACTAGCACTCGCAACTGAACATCCCGAAGTATATTCTGAGACACGCTTAGCTTATGTTGGCTTAGGACCACTATTGGCTGGGTTGGAGACGGTAGCCAGAACGAACAGCTTCATGCTCTATGCTCTGTTGACAAATCCGAATGTCCTCAGGCGCGTACAGGATGAGGTCGATGCGGCATTCGCGCAGGGAAGCCTCAATTGGGATATCCTCAAATCTATGGCTGCTACACGAGGCGCGGCAATGGAAACGCTCCGTATGTATACAGGAGGAGGCTTCGGCGCGATTGTTGCTAAACCATTTACCTTTGCAGGGTACCGTCTGGAACCAGGGGATGAGGTGTTCGTGGCAATGACAGTTCCGCATTTCCTACCTGAACTGTTCCCAGAGCCAGAGACATTTGATATTGACCGTTATGCCGAACCAAGAAACGAACACCGTCAACGCGGTGCATACGCCCCCTTTGGTCTGGGCGAACACACCTGTCTAGGTGCAGGCATTGCCGAAATCCAACTCATGGTGATTACCGCAACTCTACTGCATACATACCGGTTCGAGTTGGACCCATCAGATTACCAACTTGACAAGGATTTCCAATTCACGATAGAGAGTGATACAGACCTCAGTGCAGGTCAACAATTCCGCCTCAGGGTTGTCGATAAGCGATAATAAGCAATATGTGTACTCTCCGCCGTCGGCGGAGAGTACACATATTGCTTATTATCGCTTAGAGTTATTCATGTGTATCGC
>CAXUGH010000258.1:3697-7828 GCA_964250365.1 uncultured Ktedonobacteraceae bacterium | reverse complement strand
ACGAGGCCATTTTGAAGTATAGTCAAGAGTTTGACGCCGATGGCCTGGAAATCATTTTCTACCCCCGTTGGTACCAAGAACAGGGGCGCATCATCCTTGCGTTGCATTCCTGCAAGCTACCCTTCCCCGTTTTGCATATGGAAAAAAGCATTGGCGAATACTTTGGTAGCAGCAATGCAGATGAGCAAGAGCTAGGAGTATTGCGCTTTGAGCAGAATTGCATCTTCGCCCAACAGTTAGGAGCGCATATCGCGGTACTGCATTTGTGGGCGATGCCATTCTCTGATACTCACTTGGAACGCAACTTGCTGCCGTTAGCGCGTTGCCTGGATATCGCCGAGCAACATAGTCTCACGCTCGCTATCGAGACGATTCCTTGTACACATGCCGACCCGCTCTCCAACGTTCAGCGAGCTTTTGAACACGATTCCCGCACATGTGTAGCATTAGATACACAATTTCTAGCATGGCATGACCAACTCGAAGCCGTCTTTTCCACAACCTGGCTCTGGCAGACACGGGTAGTGCGCCATGTGCATCTAAAAGACCACGAGGGTCAATTTGGTTCAATGGAGGGAAGGCACTATCTGCATCCAGGCGAGGGACAGATTAATTTTCGACGCTTTGTACAGCATTTGAAAGTAGCTGGCTTTGAAGGTGCCTTGAGCTTAGAAGCGCGAGCTATCGACCTCAATAACGAGGTTGAGGTCGAGCGCATTCAGACGAGCCTACAATTTATGAGATACCTAGCCAAAGAATGCTCTTATACCGATTTCAGCCATTCATCTTTGAGCAACCCGTAGTAGTACTCGTCCTCGTATTGACCACGAAAGAAGTAGCGTTGCCGTAAATTGCCCTCGAATGTGAAGCCAAGTTTGAGCAAGAGATTCTTGGAGCGCGTATTGTCGGGCGCGACATCGGCCTCAATGCGATGTAGTTCAAGTTCGGTAAAGCCATAGGTGAGGACAGCCGCCATTGCCTCGCTCGTGATACCTTGTCGCCAGTAGGGAGGGCTGAGTTCATAGCCAGTTTCGGCATAGTGAAAGTCGAAATTGAACGCAAAAAGGACACACGAACCAATTAGGATATCCTCTTCTTTGAGCGTAACGCACCAGAAGATGCCATTTCGCTGCTCATACGATTTTTGCATTCGCTGAATCGATTTGTGCGTGTCGTCAATAGATGCAGGAGGTTCCTGCCCCATAAACTCTATCACAGCAGGATCGGTTCTTAACGCGAAGAATGCCTCCGCGTCCGTCGGTCTTAACTCACGTAAACGCAAGCGGTTTGTCGTGAGTGTGGGAAAGGTGGTGAATGCAGCGTCAATGGTCATAGAAATAATACTCCCCTTATGAATTCACTCGATTCACTTGATAACAGGCGAGGATGTTGCCGGAGCCTTGCCAAGTGCGCGTGGTTATGAGTTTGAGAGACACTGGTGGACGACCTGTGAACAGCGGAGTTCCTTCACCTGCAATCACAGGAAAGATCGTGAGGTGCAGTTCATCGACCAGATCGTGAAGAAGCAGATCGTTCCAGAGCATACGGCTTAACAACACCAGGATATCTCTCCCTGGCTGCTGTTTAAGGGCTGCAATCTCTTTGTATAGGTCCACTCCTCTGACGATGCGTGTGGTATTCTCCCAGGGCACTAAATCCTCGCGGGTAATAGTATCAGAAACCACGATTTTCTCGACTGACTGTATTAAATCTGCAAATTCACGTCTAATCGCGGTCGCATTTGGAGTATGTGGTACTCCTGTCCAATACTCCTTATTGCCTAGAAAGGATGTGCGACCACTTAGTAGCAGTGCATCAGCGGCACGTCGCCGCTCAGTAGTATAGTAATCGAAGTTCTCGTCCCCTGAGTAATCTTTGTGGAAATAGTCGAAGAGCGCGTCGAGACTTCTCTCCTTCCCTTCGTAATAGCCATCCAATGATACAAGGTTGCAGACAATGAGTTTCCGCATACGTGTGCTGCCTTTCAAACGTGTTAATTCCTACACTTCTATTACCGCTTAAAGCTCCTTTGACCAAATCTGCATGCTCTGGGAGATGACGGAGACAGTTGATGATATCCACATTCTCCATTTACACTGTTAGTTCTATATGGTCTGGAGTAAAAAGGGTCTGGCTCATGTTGTAGTTCCTCCTCAGCCTTTCGCAGTTCTTCGGCTAAATGCTCTCTCACCCATGTCAAAACCTCTCTCCCGCGCGTCTCAATCAGTTCACGCGTTCCACTTGTGGAAATAATAGTAGTCTCAGGCGAGAAAACCTGATTGCCGTTGATATGATCCACGTTATAGTGGCTATTGACCACATATTTTATGGCGTGGCCTGTCAACGTTTCGGCGGTATCTCATAGGTCTTGCCCAGCCTGTGGCGTCAAGAACGTATCGAAAACGAGGGCACATTCCCCTACATTCACAATGCCAGCGTTGCACATTGAACCGCCGCCAGGAATAGACATAGCGGCATATACCCCGTCCGCAAGCTGAGTTAGATGAAAATGTTTTGATTGTGGCAATGCATCCTGCGTCGTGTTCATATTTGTCCTCCTGTGATTTGAATATCAACTCATCTTATCACACGACTGTCTACGTCTCAGGAGTTTACGTGAATCTCTGATAGTCGGGGAGATTGACGAACATGAGGATTTAACGTCACAATGAGAGCCACGAGGAAACGATAAACAGTGAATATCAATACCGTCGAAACGGCACCGAACTGTTGAAGCAGAATGCCAGTAAGCGCAATTCCAATTGGAAGAGAGCTACGAACAACAAGGCTGGAAATGCCAAGAACACGTCCTTGTAGTGCATCTGGTGTAAGAGCGGTTCGATAATTGAAATTCATTACAGCCATAAGCCGTCCCCAAATCAGGTACAGCATGAGGACGATAGTTAGAACAATGAGATTAGGAGCAACGGCAAAAAAGGGAAGAATAAGTACGTTACACCAACAGATAAGACTCGTAACTAGTCCGTAGCGAAATCGCTTTACAAAGAATGGACCAAGCATAGCTCCTACGATACCTCCGACACTTCCAAGGGCAAGAATTAGACCTATAGCAAAAGCTGATGCATGTTGCTGTTGCGCCAGAATCACGACAATCAAACTCATTCCTACGGCTGTAAGGTTGAGTCCTCCAATCATCAGTGTCACAAAACGCAAGAGAGGCTGCGTGTTGAGCCAGTGAAATCCCTCTTTGATATCTTTCCATAAGGATTGTGATGCTGGTTGACGTTGCTCTTGAAACGACGCTTTAATAAAGAGAAGCGAGAAAACTGAGACAAGATAGGAAAGAGTGTCCACCAAAAAGGGAAACGCCTGTCCAATGGTATATAGCGCACCGCTTATTGTAGGACCCACGAAGGCCGAGGTATAGGTAATGGTCTGATTCTGTGCGCTAGCAGCAGGAAGTTGCTCTCGTGACACTACATTGCGTAGACAAGACCGCTCCGCGAGATTGAAGAAAACAGAAAGTGTAGACTCGCTCAAGGCAACTATATAAATTTGAACAAGAGTCAAACGCCCCAAAGCTAACGCAATAACAACGCTGGCAAGACATATAGCGCGTCCTATATCACAGAGAATCATCACGCGCTTGCGGTCCCAGCGATCAATGAGCGCACCTGCATGCAAGCTAAGGAGCAGAACGGGAAGCAGTTCCAGCACTCCTACTAAACCTACCTGAGCAGGTGAATGTGTCAAAGCCAGAATGAGTAGCGTATATGCGAGAGCAGAAACCTCGGTTCCAACCTCAGAGATTGCCTGCCCTCCCACTAACAACAAATAATTGCGGTTCCGCCACAGTGGAATAGGTATGCTAGTAGGAGTATGTTGTTGTGTTTCTTCGCTTGCTGACGACATTTTTCCTCAACACATTTTTAGATTTGCGCCTTGCTTGGTTGAGTGATGGGCAATATCCGCCCAAATAGCATATCCTCTCTTAATATACCTATCGCTTGTCGTCGAATCGTGAAAACGGAGCGACCAATCGACTTGACGCAGGATGAGATGGGCAAGGTACACACTTAGCAGGTTAATGGTGGCATGTTTAAGCATATAAGGAAGGGTGGGTTTGAACAACGACGTCAAGGTAAATAAACAGCGGGAGGGTGGGTGATG
>CAXUGH010000258.1:0-3687 GCA_964250365.1 uncultured Ktedonobacteraceae bacterium | reverse complement strand
CCGTACCTACTGGGAAACAACGCTCGGTACGGATGGAAAGCACCCTTCCTTTATAGCTCTCTCTTTGGCATAATGCCTCCCCATGATTCTGGGTCAACATCGGCAATCGATTGCGAAAACGTCCAGCGGTGCCCTCCCAGATCCATCACTGTGTACTGCCTCTCGCCAAAGAAATGGTCGGTTGGCGGACTCACAATCTGGGCACCACAAGCCAGCACATGTTCGTAGTGACTCTGTGCATCCACTACCTGCACCAGCACCGAATGGCTACCCTCTGCCGATGCATGCTCACCCCTTTCCGTTGCCACCACCGATCCCTCGCCTCCCAAGCCATTATCGACCAGCAACTGCACCCGATGACTCCCAATACGCAGGCGCACCGTAAACCCGAAGACATCGCACAACCAGCGAGCGGCCTCATCCACATCCTCATACCCCAACACGGGAATTGCCACACCTGGGGGCTTAGAACGATTCGCAATGGGAGCGTTCACAACGTTCTCCATGAAGACATACCCCCTCTTTCTTGAACGAATGGTAGTTTGAGTTTTCAGGATAGCACATTGACCATGTTTCCTATCATTAAACACGTCCCTCAATCCTTACCAACATTATCAACGGGTGCGAGGACGCGATAAATCGGTCCCTACCTGTTCCTCGCATCCAACAAATACCCAATCACGCTTGTGAGAGCAATCAAATTCTGCACCATTAGATTGACGGGGAGGAAGCCTAAGATGCGCGGCACTCTCATGCCGTCGTCATCGACGGAGGTGGTGGGGACGAGGGCGGCGAAATTGTACGTGCCCCAGTGAATAATGGGGATGAGAGCAGCTACGGCTCTCGTCGTCGCGCGATCTGTTTGAGGACGCTTCCAGATGAGCCAGAGGGCGACCAGTCCCATCGCTGTCGAGGTGAAGACGGACTCGGTGGCATGCAGACGTGCATGCGCGGAAAATCCTGGTCCGAAGTTATGATGCTTGTTCCAATCCGCTAGGTATGGCACAACGCTCGTCCCAACGGCTCCTATCGACATGAGAACACGCCCGACAATACTAGGCATGAATATATATTTCCTTTCGTCAACATCTTGTATTGTACAGCATGAATTGTATCACACGCTGTACTCGGATGTAGAATTTTTCTCTGCCAAATTCCTTGATATTGCCTTACGTGCTAAGAACCATCTACTCCCACAGCAGAGCGTGAAACCAAGGAGCAGGAACACCAATCCGGGACCGAACGATTTATACCCTCTGATATGACCCATTGCTACAACAAATAGGAGCGAATTCCACACTGTAAAGCATACGCTCAAGACGAAGCCAGTAACGGCAAGTACTAAACTCACTGTTGGAAGAAAGATTGTGCCTCTTTTTGACAGAAGTGTCGCACCGTTCGTAAAAAGTGGCACCACGATTGATAAGAGAGCAACAAGGAGTAGTCCAAGGTACGATACAACATACGCGATGTCTCCCCACCATGCGTACTGAAGGATAACATCCCATACTGAACGTTCTACAATTATTTGATGTACCTGTTGTCCAGGCAAAAGTGAAGGATAATAATTGATAAAGGACGGCAAAAAGAGACCTAAGATGATAAGGAATACTCCAACGATGCCAATGATTGCGCCAATGCGAATTGAGAAAGACGTTGACCGCATAGGTGTTCTTTCCTTCTGAGATAGCGAAAAAGGTCTTCAAAGAGATTACGCGCTTCTCAAGAAAGACCTCTCACTATGAAAAAGAACAGGCTATGCAACTACGCTGGGAAATTCGCCAGCACAATCTTGCCGATCATCTTGCCGCTCTCGACTCTTTTGTGAGCTTCACGCAGGTTAGCGGCGGTGATTGGCTCAAGCTTTTCGGTGAGCGTGGCCTGTATCTTGCCCTCGTCGATGAGTCGGGCAAGCTCGTCCAGATGTTTATGTTGCTCGATCATGTCGCTAGTCTGGTAGCGAGGACGCGTGAACATCAGTTCCCATACGAAGGTTGCGCTTTTTTGCTGCAATGCGGTAAGCTCGACAGGCCCGTGCATTTCGACAATCGAGCAGATTTTGCCCTGTGTCGCAATCACCTCTACCATGTCATTCCAGTGCTTATCTGTGCTGTTCAGGCAGAAAATGTAGTCAACATCGTCGAAGCCAAGTTGCTTTAACTGTGGCGCGAAGGCTTCATGATGGTTAATGGTATATTTCGCACCATGCGCCTTCGCCCATTGTACTGTTTCAGGACGCGAGGCCGTACCGATAACCGTTAAGCCTGCGAAATTAGCGATCTGGGTAGCGATAGAGCCAACTCCGCCGGATGCGCCAATAATCAAGATACGCTTCTGAGAATTGACATTGGCATTGTGCGACACACCGAGACGGTCGAATAGAGCCTCCCACGCAGTAATGGCAGTGAGAGGTAAGGCAGCGGCTTGTGCGAAATCCAACTTAACTGGCTTATGTCCAACAATGCGCTCATCGACGAGATGATATTCGCTGTCGCCACCTGGACGCGTGATGCTTCCCGCATAATACACCTCATCACCAACCTTGAACAGCGAAACATCCGATCCCACCTGCTCAACCACGCCCGCCACATCCCAACCGAGAATACGCGGCGTCTTCTCAACACCATCTTTAGGTGCCCGTCTCTTCACATCAACGGGATTGACCGATATCGCCTTGACATGCACAAGCAGGTCGTGACCACTTGCTACGGGTTTCTCTATCTCGACATCGACAAGGCTCTCTGGATTATCTATAGGAAGGTAACGATACAAACCAATTGCTTTCATGATCGAAACTCTCTTTCTGTGTATAAACCTCTCACAATTTCGCCGACTCCATGACGCGATCTAATAGCGTCTCCCACGGACGCGGGACCAGCGCTGGTATATTATAACGCCGTGCCTCTCTAGTAAGCCATTGTCCATATAACCATTTTGCTCTTGCTTCGGTATGCAGTTCGTCCTCTGTACGCTCAGAGATGGCACGTCCACGCGCTATCATGTTTACGTATAAAACCTGCTCGTCAGGCTCTACAAGAAATACCATTCGCGCTTGACAGCTCATCAAATAGCGGTTCATCAATGAGCGAGTAGCAAATGAAGGGAGGATGCTGTCACCCTCCACAATAATTGGTCCAGCGTTATCGCAGTGATTCGCTACTACAACCTCGATAGCTGGTGCCATTACTTCACCAACGGCAATGAGACTCTCGTTCAACCGCTCCGGCGACTGTTGCCAGATATTAGGAGTGTCTGTGAAATAGTATAAACTTTCAGTTCCCTGCGGTAAGGTGACAGGACTCCATTGTAGTGCTAGCCGAAGGTCGTCAACCTCCATCCAGGGAAAACCTAGGTGTATTCCTATCTACCGTGCTACAATCGACTTGCCAGCACCAGAAGGACCGCCGATAAGTAGGACTGTCCAATCTACGGGTGATGAAAGTCCTGAAATATTGGTTGACATTGTAATCTTCTCTCTTTAATGAAACGATATCGCTGTAGGAATCCCATTTATCGCACCCAAGCACAACCGTAGGGGTCCGATTTATAGCACTCTCGGACGAGCGAAGCAATGTCGGCGTCCTGCGTAAGAAACGTATTCTCAAGAATACGCTCTTTTCCCAACCTTTCTGGTGTATCTTGAACATCTTCGATACCGTGAGGAGCGGACATTGCTTCGCTCGTCCC
>CAXUGH010000257.1:0-7858 GCA_964250365.1 uncultured Ktedonobacteraceae bacterium | reverse complement strand
CATCTCTCCGCGCATGATAGCCGTGCTCTCGGTGCGTATGCTCACGGCGTCAACGCCTTCATCGAAAACAACGGCAATCGGCTACCCGTCGAATTTACTATACTTGGCTTCAAATCTGCGTCATGGAGTCCTGCCGACACGATTCAGTGGTCAAAGATGATGGGCTGGAACCTCGGCGGCAACTGGGAAACGGAATTGATTCGCGCTCGTATTGTAGCGAAGGTCGGCGTTGAACGCGCTGCACAGTTAGAGGCTGGCTACGATGTAGCACATCCCTTAATTGTTCCCTCTGGCGTTGCCTATCAAGGCATCAATCTTGGCTTGTTAGAGCAATACGAGCAACTCAAAGAATTGAGCGGCTTTGGCATGCTCGGTGGCAGCAATAACTGGGTTGTCGATGGCACAAAAACGGCATCGGGTGCCCCCATTCTCTGTAACGATCCACATCTTGGACAGGCCGCACCCTCTATCTGGTACGAGTGTCACCTTGTGGCGGACGATATCGACGTGGTTGGTGCCAGCTTCCCCGGTGCCCCCGGCGTCATCATTGGACACAATCAGCATATCGCATGGGGCGTCACGAACGCCGTCTCTGATGTACAGGACTTGTACATCGAGAAGTTCAACCCCGCCAATCCTCACCAATACGAATTTGAGGGAAAGTGGGAAGAGGCGAAGGTTGCACGAGAAGAGATTCGCGTCAAAGGGCGCAAAGAGCCAGTTGTCGAAGAGGTGTTGATTACGCGGCACGGTCCCATCTTGACCAGCGTTCCGCAAATTACGAATGGCACAAGCCAGAATGGAGCGCATGCACCACAAGAGCTACCGCTTGCACTACGCTGGGTTGGCCTAGAGCAGTGCAATATTATTGGTGCCGTGCAGGAGATTAACCGCGCCACGAACTGGCAGCAGTTCCGCGATGCATTGCACGATTGGGATGTACCAGCACAGAACTTTGTCTATGCCGACACGGAGGGCAACATCGGTTACGTCATGGCGGGTGCTATTCCAACGCGTGCAAAAGGACAGTCACTCGTTCCTTCACCCGGATGGACGGGCGAATACGAGTGGACAGGACTTATTCCATTCGATGAGCTACCACAAAGCTTCAATCCGCAGGAACATTTCATCGCCACCGCCAATAACCGCGTCATCGACGACAACTACCCACACTACATCACCAACGAATGGCTCAACGGCTATCGTGCCCAGCGCATCAGTATGCTGCTCAATAGTAAAGATAAGCTGACAGCGAGCGACATGGCACGCATTCAGGCCGATCAATACTCACTACCAGCCGTCGAGATTGTGCCACACATACTCGGCATTCAAACAACAACTCCATTGGCAAAAGCCGCTCAGGATATGCTACGTAATTGGGACTTTGTGCTAGCACCACAAAGCGCGGCAGCCGCCATCTACACAACCTTTTTGCGCCGCCTGGAATTTATTGTGTTCAGCACGGCACTCGGCGACGACGAAACCCTGCTACAATCATACTTGGGCAGAGGCGCGAACATTCTTGCCGCCGCTAATGGTTATGCCAGCCGCAGCAAGCCGTTACTCATTCGCATGCTCAACAAACGCGACGATGCATGGTTCGCTCACTCCATCATCTCAAACGGTCCAGCTACATGGGAGACGGCTCTAAATCGTGCCTTCTCCGCAACACTAGACGAATTGCGCGAAACCTTTGGTGACGATCTCGCCACATGGAACTACGGCGACAACCACACTATGACGTACAATCACCCGTTAGGAAATGTCAAACTGCTGGCACCCTTCTTCAATCGCGGTCCGTTTCCCGTCGGTGGAGACGTTGATACCGTCAATATGGGTGCGGTTCTGCTTCACGACCCTAAAACGGTCATCGTCGTACCCTCGTATCGCCAGATCGTCACGCTTGCCAACTTGAGAGAAGCGCGCTCTGTACATGCCCCTGGGCAATCTGGACATCCAGCAAGCAAACACTATGACGATTTCATCTCCATGTGGCTACGCGTTGACCACCATCCCATGCTATTCGAGCGCAAACAAATCGAGGCACAAACAGAGGGCACATTGCATTTGATGCCTGTATAATGAATTTTGTAGGGACCGATGATGCGGTTTAAGCAAATAACGAGGGAACCAAAAAACCAACGGACGCCCGCGTGAGCGTCCGTTGGTATTGATATCAATTCGTGAAATCCTCCGTCACCCAGATAACTCCCTTCGAGTCAATGTAGATACCCACTCCAACCTGATGAAAGGTCGAGCTGAGCAAGTTCTGGCGATGACCGTCGTTTGGTGGCTTCTCATTGAGCATTCCCTGCTCGATATTCTGCTTGACCGCAGTCCAGGCATCGGGATAGGGAGATGTATAGCCTGCGTTCTCGCCGCAGGCCATCCAATGAATACCTTCATTGGTAATGCGCTGACCGATAGCAGGTTCACCTGGACACTGGTGCGATAGTCCACATGAAGTACTACCCATTGTAACGCTATGCTGATGCGCTCCACTCGCAAGCGTGCCATTCCATGCATACGCAGGTAGTCCTTGAGCGGCACGGTCACTATTGATCTGTGCAAATAAATTCTGTGCCAACTGTACCTCTTCAGGAGTTCCCGTTCCACTCCCACCATTTCCTGAACCACTAAGTACAGGTGTTGGCGTTGGTGGTGCCTGTGTTGGGACCGGCGTTGGAGGATACGTAGGTACTGGCGTCGGAGTCGGAGGCATCGTCGGTTGAGGCGTCGGTGTTGGTTTAGGCGTACTCGTAGGAGTCGCGCCGTGTCTTTTGCCCTTGACATTTGGTCCAACATTGCCATTAGAGGAGTTTACTTCTTCCATTTTTGTCAGCGCACTCAGCTTTCCAGCAGTACCATTTGCAGAGGTCAAAGAATTGTGTATAACGAAAGTACCGATGAGTAGACTGAGCAACAACAGGCTAGCGGCACCGCCCATGAGAACGAACTTTTTCATAAAAAATGCTCCTTAATACCAAGTACAGGGAGCAAGAAGCACGCTTGAAAAGCCCACATACCTTAATTCAACGACCTTCGTAGGGACCAGATTTATCGCGTCCGCAGTCGATTTATCGCCTATGATTCGTTTGTAGCCAACCTATATCCGATAAATCGGCCTCGGACGCGATAAATCTGGTCCCTACGAAAAAATATTACAATACTCTTGCATCCTGGTACAACATAGAATATCATGAATACCAGAATGCCTCTGTATGCAGTTCTTGTGCAGTAGGAGCAATGGACTATACGAGGTTAAGAAATCTCCACTTTGCCCTCAATCACGCCTCCGTTTGCGTCGATGCTGAACACGCGGACGTAGGGAGCATCAGGATAGAAGCGATGTGAGTAGATGATATAGAGGTAGCCGCTACGTTTGGCCCACTCTTTGTCGCGCTCAGATGGGTAGGCTTCGCTTTTGGGATGAGAATGGTAGTAGATCATTTCGCCGTCGTAGTCGTCGATATCATTGTAGATACGCACAAGGTCGGCCTCAGCGATGATGGAGAAGTCGTCGGGAAACTCGGCGGCGTTCGCGGTAGGGTAATTTTTGACGACACGACCATTGACGCTACCAACGGCACCACAACCCTCATTGGGATAGCTGGCGACGATATGCGCCGTCATCTCATCATAGATTGCTGAAGGGATGGATACGACAAAAGGTTCTACCATAATATTTTCGCCTCTAAATCGTCTTCAAGTTCGTCCAGTTCGCGCGTCCATAGGTCTTCGCTCAGATATTTCCAACCACCATCGGCAAGAATAGTGACGATCTTGCCACGCTCAATCGTTGCCGCAATACGTAGTGCAGCGTGAAGCGATGCCCCACACGAGGGACCTGCGAAAATGCCTTCCTGATCCTTCAATTGGCGTGTGCGACGAATGGCATCCATACTCGAAACCAGGATTTTGCCATCAAGCAACGACTGATCGAGAACGGGCGGCACAAAGCCATCTTCCAGGCTACGAAGACCCTGCACACCATCACCCTGCATCGGTTCTGCCGCGATAATTCTGATCGCTGGATTGTATTCTTTCAGACGCCGCGCATTGCCTGTGAGCGTACCACCTGTACCAAGACCCGCCACAAAGACATCAATATCGGGCAAGTCCTGGATAATTTCAACGGCAGTATGGTTATAATGCGCCCCTGGATTAGCAGGATTGCCGTACTGGTACAGCATCACATAGTGACTATCTTGCTCTAGCAACTCTTTTGCAAGGCGTACAGCACCATTGCTCCCCTTCGCGCCATCCGAAAAGATGATTTTCGCGCCGTACAGTTCGAGCATTTTACGCCGTTCTTCTGTGACGTTATCAGGCATCACCGCTACAAAAGGATAACCCTTGACACGACAAATCATGGCAAGCGAAATACCTGTGTTACCGCTCGTCGGTTCGATGAGAATAGAGCTAGGTTGAATTTTGCCCTGTGCCTCGGCCTCATCAATCATCTGCTTGGCGATACGGTCTTTGATGCTACCTGTCGGGTTCGCCCCCTCCAGTTTCGCATAGATTTCTACGCCCGAATGAGGACTGAAGCTCTTTAATTCTACAAGTGGAGTATTGCCAATCGTCTCCAGTATACTTCCGTAGCGCATGTGTTTGGTAGTCCTTATATGCGGTTATTTAATAGTCGTTCAAGAAAACCAGGGCACCCGCAAGGGGAACGCCCCTCCCATACACGAAATCGTCTCCACAAGTCACATCGTTGTATGGGAGGGGCGTTCCCCTTGCGGGCGCCCTGGTCCTAACATACACCGCCTCAACACAATAAAAAAATCGGTCCCTACCAACCACCCGCCATCGCTGGCAGCAGTGTGATGGTGTCGCTTGGTCCCACAGGCGTCTCTAGCTTGTTAAGGAAACGCACATCTTGATCGTTGACATACACGTTGACAAACTTGCTCAGTTCCTCAGTTGGTTGAATTTGCTCTTTCAGCGAGGGATAACGCTGGTAGAGGTTGGATAACACTTCGTTGAGTGTGCTACCCTCGACGCTTACCTGCTTGACACCGCCAACGGAGGAGCGTAGCACCGGTGCTAAACGAACGTTTGCCATAGAATTTGTCTCCTTATTATTGCAATAGAATTATTGATATGGGAAAAATCCAAATATCTTCGTAGGGACCAGATTTATCGCGTCCGGTGCGTGATTTATCACGCGAGATCGCTCCGTGAAGCAAGGATATAGCCGATAAATCGGCAACGGACGCGATAAACCTGGTCCCTACGAAACAGAATTATGTTGATTACCGAACGCGGTTTTGTGGATTACAAAACACGATTTACGCTGGAATCGCGCATACATCGGCATACGTAGGCAGGTTTTCTGGGTGCCCATGCTCGCCACAGGCGGGGCAGTTCGGGTCGCGGAAGAGACGTAGTTCGTTGAACTCACCTGCTAGCGCGTCGTAGGTGAGCATGCGCCCGACCAGAGGATTGCCAATCTCTAATAATAGTTTGATCGTCTCGGTTGCTTGTAGGATACCGATAATACCAGGAAGCACGCCTAACACACCTGCCTCGGCACAACTTGGTGCGAGTGCTGGTGGGGGTGGCTCTGGATAGAGGCAGCGATAGCAAGGACCGTCGTAGGGCTTGAAGATCGTTACCTGACCCTCGAAGCGGAAGACGCTACCATGCACAACTGGCTTGTTGGCAAGCAGAGCCGCGTCGTTCAAGAGATAGCGCGTCGGGAAATTGTCGGTGCCGTCGATAATGACATCGTAGTCGGCGATGATACGGCCTACGTTCGTCTCGTCCAGTCGCTCAATATACGTCGTGACTTTGACATCGGGGTTCAACGCCTCAATCGTCTCGCGTGCCGACTCTGCTTTATATTCGCCTACACGACTGGTATTGTGCAAAATCTGGCGTTGCAGGTTGCTCTCATCTACTACGTCGGCATCGATAATACCAAGCGTACCAACACCCGCCGCCGCAAGGTAGTACGCGGCTGGCGAACCAAGACCGCCCGCGCCAATAAGCAATACCTTAGAGTCGAGCAGTTTCAATTGCCCCTGCTCACCAACCTCTGGAATAAGCGTGTGACGGCTGTAGCGTTTGGCCTGTGCCTCATCGAGAGTACGAGGCTGCACGAACTTGTAGCCACTACCCTTCCACTGCCCGAAGCCACCCGCCATAGAGACAACATCACTATATCCCATCTGTTGCAGCGTCGTGCCAGCCATCAGAGAGCGTACACCGCCCGCACAATACAACACAACCTTCTTCGACTTGTCGGGTACCGCTTCCTCAATCTGCAATTCGAGGAAACCGCGCGGGACGTGAATCGCACCGGGGACGTGTCCATCATTCCACTCATATTTTTCGCGCACATCGACAACCACCACATCGTCATCAGTGCTATCTTGCTGATGCGTGAGGGCATCATTCACCTGTGCCGCCGACCATTCAGGCACCTGTTGTCGCGCCCTTTTCAAGATATCGCGGGATGCATCACCCATGATAATTCCCTTTCACTGTATCTATCATAGCTATATAATCTACTTGCTTGCCTCCTCGCACTTAGACTGTGTTCAGTGGCTTACAAGAGATATTGTGTAAAATAATGCAGAAAATAGACGCTAATCTGTTCATAGGTACTAACATATGCCCATAAGAAATTATTCCTGCCTCAGCAATAACCATTGATAACAATAATTCATGATTGAGAGTTTGTTTGGATGTGATAAATCGCGTTCGAGGCTAGGTTCATTGTGTGAGATGTATTGTGCGGATAGGGATATAGCGCGTAGAGGCAGGGAGACCGCCCGGCGCGGTCCCCAAAAACAAAGCAGGGTGGGGCGCCGCCCCCCCCACCCCCCCCCGGTGGGGTGGCCCCCCCCCCCCCGGTCTCCCTGCTACAAGAATTTCTTTTGCATTCTATTAAACTTACTTCCATCCCAATCAGTGTCTATTTGAAGAAATTCATAGCCATTTTTTTCGTAGAAAGGTCTAGCGTAAAGAATTACGCCAGCTTTAATTATTGAGTTATGAGTGCGATTTTTATAATCCTCTTCCAGAACTCGTAAAAGAGAACTTCCAATGCCTTTTTTCGTTACTTCTGGAGAAACATACATGTGCCTTACAGATTCTCCAAACCAGCCTCCGCAACCGAGAATTTTATGATCTTCTTCTGCAACAAATACACTCTTATTTTCTATCATCTCTTCCAATTCCGCTATGTTAATATCTTCTATTAAGGTTTTTACCTCTTTCGGAGAATATACAGAAGGTGCAAAGTGTAAAAAGGTTCTTTTCCTAATTTCTAAAATTTGCGGAATATCATCTAATCGACAAGAGCGAATAAGTAATGTATTCATACGTCAATACCACCCTTAAACTGATCATTTCTACAACAATTATTCTGGTAGACCACATAGTGTATTGCTACAGGGTGTGATGAATCAGACCCGTACACTCGTTTCAGCACGCCCTCACAATACATGTGGGGGACATTGAGAACTGTGTACGGGTCTGATTCATCACACCCTCGTCCCCATCGATTCTTGTCCCGACCACTGAGAACGTTCTTCAACTTATGCACCATATCGAATCGCTCACAGGGCGTAATGAATTAAAGCCCCTACACGGCTCAACCCTGTAAACGTTGCTGGATTGAGCAATGTAGGGGCTTTAATTCATTACGCCCTCGTCCCCATTGATCATCTTTCCTCTATTGAAATCATTTCTCGATATTCACCAATAGAAGATTTCTACAAAAGAATTAGTTGCACCCCTCTCTCAGACTCCTCTCCCATTGAGACCTGGGTGGGTACTCGCGCCGTGCAGTCCTTATATGGGCGTTTCCATTCCTCTCGGACTCCACACCTAAGTTAGAGGG
>CAXUGH010000256.1:0-7896 GCA_964250365.1 uncultured Ktedonobacteraceae bacterium | reverse complement strand
TCTGATTGCTGTACCGGTCCTGGTTGCCAGAGCCACCCTGATTGCTCTGATTGCCATATTGGTCTTGCTGCTGGGTATAACCCCCTTGATTGCTCTGATTGCCGTACTGGTCTTGTTGTTGGTTATAACCCCCTTGATTACCCTGGTTGCCATACTGGTCTTGCTGGTTATAGCCGCCTTGATTGTTCTGGTTGCCGTACTGGTCTTGCTGACCGTAATCCTGGTTTGACATAGACAAAACCTCCTAATGTTACAAGAGAAAACAAGGTTGCCGCTTTGCAACCTGTTGTGTGTCAGGGTAGACCGAAAGATGTTTTTCTCATCTTTCTATGCCAACGGCGCAAGCATTAAAGTGTTCGTAAAGAAACGCACTTAGTTTAGTTTCACATTGGCACCTTTGACAGTATACAATACGAATTTTGCTATGTCTAGTTTTTGTTATTGACAATCTCAAATTTGCAGTGATTAAATATTTATAGAGTCTAAACTAGAAATATATAAATGTATGTTTCTTTAATTCGGCATGTACTCGCTTCATAGGTATTGCTGTTCCTTGTCCACTTTCTATTCTTTGCAACGTGAACAATGTAGTGGTCTACTAATGTTGATGCTACGGTTTTTCGTAGGGACCAGATTTATCGCGTCCGAGGCCGATTTATCGGCTATACGGTGTTAATTCAAATGTTCATAGGCGATAAATCGCACGCCGGACGCGATAAATCTGGTCCCTACGAAGCACTGTTGTATGATGTAGTGTCGGGAGTTATACATATGTCGTTGGGAATATCGCAATCATCGCAAAATCATGAGGTCGCCGAGTCTGTTGAGGCGGCGAAACATGCTGGTCTTAGATATGTTTCCGATATGACGCCGGGAATACAGCGCAAGCGAGCTGGTAAGCACTTCAGTTATATCGGTCTCGATGGCAAGCCGATTCGCAACGAGGAAGAGTTGAAGCGCATTCGCTCGCTTGGTATTCCTCCTGCCTGGACAAACGTTTGGATTTGCCCTAATCCGCGCGGACATATTCAGGCGACAGGCCGAGATGCGAAGGGGCGTAAACAGTATCGCTATCATCCCAAATGGCGCGAAATTCGGGATGAGACGAAGTATGACAGAATGCTGGCGTTCGGAAAAGCTTTGCCTCTGCTACGCGAACGCGTCGCACATGACCTGAAACATACGGGCTTGCCACGCGAAAAAGTGCTTGCGACGATTGTACGTCTGCTCGACACAACCTCTATTCGTATCGGTAACGAAGAATATGCCCGCGAAAACAATTCGTTTGGTTTGACTACTATGCGCGATGACCACGTAGAGGTCGAAGGCACCAACGTCGAGTTTCATTTTCGTGGGAAGAGCGGCAAAGAACACACGATTGATGTCAAAGACCGTCAGCTTGCACGCATCATCAAAAAATCACAGGATTTACCAGGGCATGAACTTTTTCAGTTTTATGATGAGCATGGCAATCTCCACGTTATTCAGTCGGATGATGTAAACGCCTACCTGCACCAGATTACTGGACAAGAATTTACCGCGAAGGATTTCCGTACATGGTCGGGGACCGTCACCGCGACCTGTGCCCTGGAGGACCTCGGCCCGTTTGAAACGCAGACACAGGCTAAGAAAAACGTTGTTCGCGCCATCGAAGCTGCCTCGAAGCATCTCGGCAACACACCTGCGATCTGTCGTAAGAGTTACGTGCATCCAGAAATTATAGATGCCTATCTCAACGGTTCGCTGCTTGCCGCACTTAAAAAAGACAACGAGCAAGCTGTGGTTGAGGCATTGCATGGTCTACATCCCGAAGAGATTGCAGTCCTTGCGTTTCTCGACGCAAAATAAGACATGTTACCCTGATTAAACGTGTGTGGTTGTGCTATAATTAAGGTGTAAGATATAAGAATAAGCAAAAGAATGTTCAACGCTGAACAGCATCTCGCCTCCACGCCGAGAGATTGAGAGCGAAAAAATGAATCATTCCACGACCCCTTCTAAGCAACAAGTACAACCGCACGTCGTTATTATTGGTGGTGGCTTTGGGGGCATCAAAGCCGCTTATGCGTTACGCAAAGCCCCTGTTACCGTTACCCTGATTGATCGCAACAATCATCACGTCTTCCAACCACTTCTGTATCAAGTTGCAACCGCCGAACTATCGCCCGCCGATATATCTGGTCCAATCCGTCACATTTTACGCAAACAGAACAATACACGAGTGATGATGGCGGAGGTGACGGGTATCGACACAGAGGGGCAGTATGTCCATACTTCCCTTCGTTCGATACACTATGACTACCTGGTTGTCGCCACAGGTGCCACGCACGGCTACTTTGGTCACGACGAATGGGAACGTTTCGCACCAGGACTCAAAACTATCGCTGATGCAACCGCTATCCGTCGTAAAGTTCTACTAGCATTCGAGGCCGCTGAAGTCGAAACCGACCCGGCAAAACTACAGGCTTTGCTTACCTTTGTGCTTGTCGGCGCGGGACCTACCGGCGTCGAAATGGCAGGTGCCATTGCTGAACTCGCGCACAAAGCTCTTGCCAGTGATTTTCGGCATATTGACCCAAAACTTGCACATATCGTGCTTGTCGAAGCCGGTCCACGTATGCTCACTGCTTTCCCCGAAAGATTAGCGGCAAAGGCGCAGAGAGCAGTGGAAAAGCTCGGTGTCGAGGTTCGATTGCATACCGCCGTTACTTCCATCGACGAAGACGGCGTTGCTATGGGCGACACGCATCTCGCCGCGAAGACCGTCATCTGGACCGCTGGCGTTGCTGCTTCGTCTGCTGGCAAGTGGCTCAATGCCGACGTAGACCGCGCAGGACGCGTCAAGGTACAACCAGACTTGACCGTTTCGGGGCATGAGAACGTATTCGTGATAGGCGACACGGCAACACTCATGCAGGAAGGCAAACTGCTTCCTGGCGTCGCACCCGTTGCGATGCAGGAAGGCAGCTATGTCGCCTCGGTGATAAGAGATCGAATTGCAGGCAAGATACATAGACAACTCTTCCACTACAGAAACAAGGGCAACCTTGCGACTATTGGACGCGCCTACGGTATCGCCGACTTTGGCCTGCTCCGCTTGACCGGTTTTATTGGCTGGACCTTCTGGCTCGCGGTACACATCTTTTTCCTGATTGGCTTTCGCAATCGCTTTCTCGTGATGTTCCAGTGGGCGTGGGCGTATCTCACATTTCAGCGTGGGGCACGTTTAATTGTGCAGGATACTGTTCCTACGACGCTACCTATTCCTGCAGCGGACAAAGAAGTAGTGGTGTAGCACTTGAGCTTGCTATAGCACCTGTGTTATGCCTATAATCATTGATATTACATAAGCAATTTTGAGGTGTATGGGTGCAAGAAGTTCAAACAACGCTCCCAATAGATAGTGTTGTAAAAGATAGATATATTGTCGAGGACTTGCTGGGAAAGGGTGGCTTTGGGGCTGTGTATCGTGTACGCGACAATCGCGTCAGGGGCAACTTGTTTGCCCTTAAAGAAGTCATCGATCCCAATAGAGAAGAGCGTGAGCGATTCGCCTTTGAGTGCGAGGTACTCAAGCGGCTCGATCACCCTGCTCTTCCACGCATCTATCGCGTCTTTGAAGACAACAAAAATATTCGCGTCTACATGCTCATGGACTACGTGGCTGGTCCGAACTTGGAGATACTCAGGCAGAATCAGCCTGGAAGACGACTTGCGTTTCCGCACGTCATGCGAATCATGGCACCTATCGTCGATGCCGTCGGTTATCTACACAAACAGCAGCCCCCTATTATTCATCGTGATATCAAGCCCGCCAACATTATCGTTCCCGATGCCCTAGATGACTCTGTACTGGTCGATTTTGGTATTGCGAAGGAATATGATCAGGAAGGCACAACAACCGCTGTGCGTCGATGTTCTCCTGGATACGGTGCCCCCGAACAGTACGCGCGTGGCACTACACAAAGAACCGATATCTACGGCCTCGGTGCAACCTTCTATGCCCTTCTCACAGGTATCATTCCAGCGGACGCCCTCTATCGCCTCACACAGATGGGTAGCAAGAACACCGACCCGCTCGAAGACGTATCAGAACTGGCACCAGATGTACCACGTCACGTCGCCGCCGCTCTTCATCGCGCAATGCGTATTGATAGTAGCGAGCGTTTTGCAACGGTTGAAGAGTTCTGGCAAGCATTAAACGCGGAACCAATCGCCGAGCCGAGCGTGAACATTGTACCCATCGTTGCCTCAGCGCAGCAAATACCAACGACGCGTATAGTGACAAAGCGTAGCGTAACGTCAACACCACAAGAGACAGTACGGTCAGTTGAAACGCGAAGGCCACGCCGTCGTCGCATACTGTTTGTACTGCTTCCATTACTCGCATTGCTTGCTCTTCTTTCCGGTATCGTCTTTAGCACAACCTATTTTAGAGGAGCATCTCCGCGTCAAGCAGCTTCCGCGACAGCTATTTCACGCCCGCCCACAACAACACCTCATAGCTCGCCAACCGTGACGCCTAAGCCAACACCATCGCCCACGACTGCTCCCACTGCGACGGCACAACCAACTGCACAACCTACGAGTCAACCAACAGGCGCACCCGCTGGCTTTCCAACGCTGGGAAAAACGTATAATGGTCAGGTGACGAATACTTTTGTAACACCGAACGAGACTGCCCCAATACAGTTGAATAACATCGTGCAAAATAACGGCACTATTACGAGTGGCTATCTCTATGTGCAACCAGGGTATGGCCTGCAGGGAAGCGGGAATTTTACTGGTAGCGTCTCTAATCAAACTATTCAATTTAAGGTTCAAGAAACTGGCATTTTGCCATTGCTGTTTACTGGTACGATAAGAGCGGATAGGAGTATGACCGGTTCTTATTGTGCCGCCAACCCTGATAACACTTGTAATTTTTCTCAAGGACATGGCAATTGGTCTGTCAATCCACCCTCGGCATAAACCAAACTCTTCCTGAAACTTCTCTTTAGCCTCTAGCGTGTAAGCAGAGTAGAAAGAACAAACAGTCGTGTTTGTATTTCCTTACGACACGTACACATATAAAGGAGAATTTGTAGAATGTATCCTTATGATCAAAACAATCAGCAAATGTATCAACAATACGCGAACGCGTGGGATCAAGGCACGTACTCGCAGCTTCCTGAGCAAGAGACACGACAGAACTATCAACAGTTCGTACAAAATGCACCTCCACAGATGGTTGAGCAGGTGCATCAGCAATACTACGAACAGATGCCTCAACAGCAACGTGGCGGTCTGATGCAAGGGCTGATGAGTGGCTTGATGCAGCGAGGAATTAACCCTCAGCAAGCTGGCATTCAAAACACCGACCCATACAGCATGTCACCTCAAGATGCTGGACGGCTTACAGGATATGCACAGCAACAGAGTCCTGATATTCTCCACCAAATTATGGGACCTGGTGGTCCTCTAGGTAGTACTGGTGCGAAACTTGCGGTCGCAGGTATAGCAGCCTTAGCTGCAAGACAGCTTTTTAATAACAATGGCGGTGGCGGTGGTGGTGGCTTACTCTAAATAACGTCAGTGTTTTTGTTAGGACTGTACAACATAGGAGGCTTCTATGACAACGACGAATAGATCAACTAACGGCAACAGCAAAACAACTGGCGCACAGCCAAACTATCACCCAAAATCGTATGAACTTCAAAAGTACGGTATGTTGCATGCTGTACCATTGGGCATGTCGGAAGATACGCTCAGGCAAAATGTCGGCCTGCTAAACCAACTGCTTGCCGACTCCATTACTTTGTACGACCTGTACAAGAAGCACCACTGGCAGGTAACTGGCCCCACCTTCTACCAGCTACACTTGCTCCTTGACAAGCACGCTGGCGAAGTCCTGGAAACTGTAGACCTGATTGCGGAGCGCATTCAAACGCTCGGTGGTGTAACAACGGGCATGCCTTTTGAAGTTGCAGAGATGACAAAAATCGAGCATCCACCCACAGGACAGGAAGATGTACCTGCTCTGCTCGCTCGTACTGTGAATGCACACGCAACGGTCATTCAGACGATTCGTCAAGGTATTGAGCAGACCGACGAGAACAAGGACTATGCAACGAACGACTTGCTTACCTCGCAAGTGCTACCAATGCACGAGCTACAAGTCTGGTTCGTCTCACAGCATCTTGTTGATACACCGATTGAGTCGGATTCGGTAGGAAACGCAAAAGCGTAATTCCAATAAATAAAAAGAGTAACAGCGTTTTCTCTGCATGCAGAGAAAACGCTGTTACTCTTTTTATTTATTGTTTACTCGAATAGAATGGCACTTCGTCACACAATATGATATACTACATCGCGCTACACAAAATTATCCCTGACTTATTGCGCGTTTGCGCGGCTAAGGACGCATTATGCTTTACGATCATACAAAAATACATATACAGGCGGGCGATGGTGGCGATGGCTCCTCGCACTTCCGCCACGAAAAATTCGCGGCCTACGGCGGACCAGACGGCGGCGACGGCGGACGCGGTGGTAGTGTCTACTTTGAAGCGACGCACAATATGAATACGCTTATCGACTACCGCTATCGCCACAGCTTCAAAGCAGATTCTGGTGATATGGGTCTACGTCAGAAAATGCATGGTGCAAAAGGCGAAGATGTTGTTTTGCTTGTGCCACGCGGCACCATTATCCGCGACGCGGATACCAACGAAACTATTGCCGACCTTGTGGATGATGGAGAGCGTGTCATGATCGCGCGTGGCGGACGTGGCGGCCTCGGCAACACTCACTTTGTGACCTCTACGAACCAAGCCCCAAAAGAGGCACAAAAGGGCGAACCAGGACAGGAACGCTGGATTACGCTCGAACTGCGTTTGATCGCCGATGTTGGACTCGTTGGCTATCCCAATGCCGGTAAATCAACGCTTTTATCTGTTGTGACAGCGGCACGCCCTAAGATCGCCGATTATCCATTTACCACGCTTGCACCCAATCTTGGCGTCGTCGAAGTTGGTCAACCTCAGTATGGTGATGGCTATGGCTTTGTGCTTGCCGATATTCCAGGTCTCATCGAAGGCGCGGCACAGGGCGTCGGCCTCGGTCATGAATTTTTACGTCATATTCAGCGCACCCGTCTGCTGCTTCACGTTCTTGACGGTGCATCGGTTGATGGACGCGATCCGTGGGACGACTTTGAATCCATCAACCGCGAACTACAAGAGTACGACGAGCGACTCTCCACACGCCCACAGGTGATTGTCTTCAACAAAATGGACTTGCCAGAGGCCCAGGAACGCTGGCCCGAAATTCAAGCCAAAGCTGAAGCGGCTGGCTATCCTATCTTCGCCATTTCAGCGGCGGCGCATCAAGGAACCGAGGAACTGATGCAATACACCTCGCAACGCCTGGGCGAGTTAGAGCGGGAAGAGGCGGAACGCGCAGCGGCTGAGGTTTCTCAAGGCGTCGCGGACATGGAAGGACCTGTATTACGTCCTCAACCAGATGATGCCTTCACCGTCACAAAAGAAAAAGGCGTCTATGTCGTGCGTGGCAAGCGTGTCGAACGCGCCGTAGGCATGACCAAGCTAGACAACGAAGAAGGTATGGACCGTCTGCAAATCACCCTCTCTAAGATGGGCGTTACCCAGGAATTGGAGGCCGCAGGCGTCCAGGTTGGCGACGTAGTGCGCTTCGGCAAAGTCGAACTCCTCTGGGGCGAGTAACCGTAAAGCGGGGATGCAAGGGGTGCAACCCCTTGACTGGGGTCTGGGGCTGTGCTTGGTCTCCTCCACATGTCGCCAAAAGCGGGGATGCAAGGGGTGCAACCCCTTGACTGGGGTCTGGGGCTGTGCCCCAGTTTCCCCCTTCGCCTCCGTAGGAGGCGACTCATTTTGA
>CAXUGH010000255.1:4016-7947 GCA_964250365.1 uncultured Ktedonobacteraceae bacterium | reverse complement strand
TGAAAGAGCAGGTTGGTGGCGAACGTCTTGAGCTAACGGTGGCGCAAGGCGGCAATCTCGATACCGCCCTGCAAACGCTTCGTCCCTATAGCGTAGGCGAGGCTCAGGTTGACAAAGCGACGCGCCGCGTCGTGATACCTGTCGCTCGCGGTGCCCAGCAACTTACTGCCATTGTGCGCGACCTCGATAACGCGAATATTCCTCTGGACGACCTCTCGCTACGCCGCCCAACGCTTGATGATGTCTTCTTGACCCTAACCGGACGTGCCACCACTGAAGAGGATGAGCCGTCAACAGAGGCCAGTCGTCCTCTGGAAAGGAGTGTACGATGAGCCGAGATATACGCATTGACGAACCAGTAATACCAGAGTCGCGTCCCGCATTCTACTGGACAATCGCCGACGCACTTGTACTAGCACGCCGCAACCTGACACAGATTCCGCGCATTCCCGAAGAGTTAATATTCTCAACGATTCAGCCGATCATTTTTGTGCTGCTCTTCCGCTATGTGTTTGGAGGCGCAATTGCAGTCAACGGCACGACCTACGTCAACTACCTGATGGCTGGCATCTTTACACAAACAGTCATCTTCGGCTCGACCACCACTGGTATTGGTCTCGCCAACGACATCCAGAAGGGTCTGGTTGATCGCTTCCGCTCACTGCCAATGGCGAAATCAGCGGTTCTCACAGGGCGCACGCTCTCCGACTTAGTACGCAACGTAATAGTAGTCGCGGTCATGTGGATTGTCGGGCTACTCGTCGGCTTTCGACCTGATGGCAGCTTCCTCTACCTGTTAGCAGGCGTTGGGATGTTGCTACTGGTCAGCTTCGCCTTCTCGTGGATATCGGCGACGATTGGTCTAGCGGTGAGCAGCGTCGAGGCGGCACAATCGGCAGGCTTCATCTGGCTCTTCCCGTTGACCTTCGCCAGCAGTGCATTCGTACAGACAAGCTCAATGCCGACGTGGTTGCGTGTCTTCGCGGAACACCAGCCCGTGACGCTAGTCGTCAACGCAGTACGCGGTCTGCTACTCAATAAACCGGATTCCACCACCATCTGGCAAGCCCTTGCATGGTGCCTTGGTATCCTCATCGTCTTCGTCCCGCTCGCAGTCACGGCCTATGGCCGTCGCACAGCGCGATAACAAAAGATAGTATAGATATCTCGAATCGCCTGAGAAGTTTCTCAGGCGATTCGAGATATCTATACTATCTTTATGAAGCAAGCTTCTGCAACATCCTTCTTCGTACCTCCTGGTAGCTCTTCTCCTGCCCACTTTTCGCATAGAAGCGCATGGCATCCAGAGTTAGAAAACACTGGTAACAAAGTATACGTTGCTTATATGAGGGCACAACCACTTGCTGCTCGGCGTAATACTGCTGGAAGTGTTCGCTTACATGCAGTATAGGACAAAAGTAGTCGAACACAGCGATATCATACACAAAATCCCCATAGCGTGCATCGAGCCAATCCAATACAGCCGTAAGCTTGCCATCGAGTGCAAGCATATTACCTAGACTGATACTGCCATGCAGCAGGTAACGCTCCTCAGGACAAAAGGAAAGTAGACGCAACATGTGCTGATAGATGTAATCAAAAACATCGCGCTCTAAGAAGGTATCCTCGAACATATGGTGCCACTTGCCAAAGTAATCGCGTTCATCTTCCTCGTCGGCAACTCTTTTCAGGAAGCCATGCCAGCTAGAGGTCATACCACTCCCATGATAATCGAACACGCCGTAGCCCTGCGTATCGCTTACGTCAATGGAATGAATGGTATGCAACGTCTCCATAATCTGTGGAAACAACTGCTCGATTTCTTGCGGATTGTAATGAAACAACGTTCTTCCAGGCATTTTGGGCGTAATTGCAAAATGGAGATCGTTCAAGCGACCGACCTGTAGCACTGGTGGCATCGGAATACTCGTCGCAGCGAGTTTCTGCCAGACATACGCCTCTTTGGGAAAATTCGATGTCAGCATTCTATCTAGGTTAAAACGGAGAATATATTCTTGCTCACCGGCACGAAAGGCAAACGTTCGCGCCACTGCTCCGCCCTCGATGGGTACAAGCTCGCTTACAGGTAGAGAAAAATGCTTGCTCAACAATGTACGTACCTGTGCATCTGCAACAACTGGTCTGAGATCAGGCATGGAAAGCCTCCTTATGATTGTATGGACAGCCCGCGCTTCAATAAAAAAAGAAGCAGAAGTCGCTATTCTCAGTAGGGATAGGGGAAACATCCTCTTAATTCGGGGTATGTGAATGAGGAAGTGCTAGCGGGCTAAAGTCCAAGTCATCGGAAGCGAACCTTTCGTATCTGCATGATACTATCTACACCATTAAGTATAGGCAACATATATGTTTTTTGCAAGCCCTGATAGTCCATTAATGAGTTTGGATATGGCTGAAAACCTTTGGTTTTCAGCCATAGCCAAACTCATTAACCCATAAACTTATTTGAACAGATTCGGCACGTTCTTGGTGTAGAACTCGGCCTCAAGAAACTCCAGGAGCAGGGCAAAGTTCAGGATATCTGCATCGTTTTTGAGCGTCGCCGAGGGGTCCGAGCCACCGTTCAAGCTGTCGATGAAGGGCGAAACGTCCTTCACAATTTCTGCCTGGGTAAGTGGCTTGTCGAAGGCTCCATTCGCACTCACGGGCATATTCAGCAATACGTCGAGAAAGCCAGCATGTCGCGCCTCGATAGTCAAAATCGAGCCAGCCGCCGCCAGATATGCCTTTGAGGTGATTGCAGGAGCCGCCATCAGATATGCCCCAACGCCAACATTCTCAAAGACCTGTGAGAGCTTGGCAAATGAGTTCAGGTCGTCCTGTGATAATCCCTTGAAGGTGGGTTTGGGGCGAGGAGTAACGCCAGCTTTCTTCAAAGCATTCTGTAAAAATGTGACGTGCGCCGTCTCATCGTTCATAATCTCGGTGAACGCCGCCTTGGTATCAGAAAGCGCGGGTAATGCCAGCATTGGGGAGGTAGAAGCTGGCGTATTGCTTGTCGTCGTTGCGCTACTTCCTGTACTGGTCTTTTGTCCACCGCAAGCGGCTAACAAACCAACCGAAGCCGCTACCGCAACACCGCTAGCCGAACGACGTAGAAACTGGCGACGTAATGCACCCTTCTGTAATGAATCAACTGTGTTTTCTGAAGAAGATGAGGTCATTATAAATTCCTTTTCCTACCGCGCCTCCATGAGTATATATACTGGTCGCAGCAAGTATTCTATTTTCAAAGCAAACGACACACTTGTCGTCTCTTATCAGTATAATAACTTCGCAAAATACTATGAATGGCTTCCTACTACATAGTCAATCTTCATGTGTCGCTTGCCACCGTTGGTGGCGAGCGACACATGAAGATTGACGATGTATACCCAGTTACACCAATGAAGCACCGAATAATAAGAGCCACTTTACAATCGCTTAACACATGAATGTTACAATTCTCATAAACAAACGAAAGGATACAAGAAACAATGCCAAGAACAGTTTTAGACGAGCAACTACAAACAATTACAAGCGATATCACACGCATGGGTGAGCTGATCGAGGAGGCACTCGCGCAATCGCTACAGGCACTCGCCACCAATGACGATGCGCTTAGCGGTAGAGTGGTTGCCTCAGACGATGCTATCGACGATTTGCGAGCCGAGATTGACAGGCTCACATTTCAGTCGCTCACGCTACAACAACCGCTGGGAGGGCGCGACCTACGATTGCTCTCATCAGCACCATCAATTACAACGGATTTGGAGCGCACGGGCGACAACGCTGTTGGCATCGCGAAACTATTGTTACGCATGGCTCCCCTACGTAAATACGGCATAAGCAAGATAGAGATTACTCCATCCTCCCCAATGAGTGATGGTCAAGAGCAAGTAACCGATCATAACGTGAGCGAGGCAAGCATCGT
>CAXUGH010000255.1:0-3916 GCA_964250365.1 uncultured Ktedonobacteraceae bacterium | reverse complement strand
TAATAATTTTCGACTTTTACACAAATATGTGTTATAATTTGTGTAGGACGTTTATTCAGAATCTGCAAAAACGCCACAGAAGCTGTCTCTTGCTCCTCTTAACCCATCTAACATGCTGGCATTGCCGTTGCCACACAAGCCATTGTTGGTACAACCTTCTATTGTCATGGCTTTCGTACCAACGTAGTGTAAAGGATACATATGAAAATCGCACACATTGCTCCACCCTGGATTACTATTCCCCCTAAGAACTACGGTGGGACAGAGGTCGTGCTATATAATCTGGTAGAAGAGCAGGTAGCACAGGGACACGACGTGACGTTATTCGCTCCGGGTGACGCTCAAACATCGGCGAAACTTGTTTCATTTTTTCCACAATCGCTTATTGACTCTGGTGTGCCCTGGCAAGGACATCTCAAAGCCTACTATCATCTGAACAAAGCTGTTGAATACATCAAAGATCATGATTTCGATATCGTACATACGCATCTCTCTTCTAGCGCGGAGATGTATCTCTTTCCCCTTTTAGCCCACGCGAATGTTGCACATGTCATGACACTGCACAGCCACTTCCCTTTTGATCGTGTACAGTCGTGGACGGGAGATGCTGACGATTATTATATGGAATGGGCATCATCTGTACCAATGGTTATGATTAGTGAGCAGGTTCGCGCGAACAATACACATTCCCTCAATATTGTCGGCGTAGTGCATCATGGTCTACCAATGCAACATTATCAGGCAACCGGACAACAGCCAGAGAATTACGTCGCGTGGCTGGGACGTTTTGTACCTGAGAAAGGTCCACATCTGGCTATCGCAGCAGCAAAAAAAGCCGGTGTACCTATCGTGCTTGCCGGTACCATTGATCATCATATTGAGGAATCGGTCAACTATTTCGACCAGCACATTCAACCACTCATCGACGATCAGCAGGTCAAATACATTGGTCCAGTCAACATGAAGCAGAAGGTGAATCTTTTAAGCCATGCTCGTGCCCTCCTCAACCCTATTCAGTGGGAAGAGCCGTTCGGCATGGTCATGATTGAAGCAATGGCGGTTGGTTGTCCAGTGATTGCCTTCAATCGTGGAGCAGCCCCAGAAATCGTGGCGCATGGTGCCAGTGGCTTTCTCGTGGACAATATAGACGAGATGGCATACTCCATTTCCCGCATTGGCGAGCTTGATCGAGCAACAGTTCATGCACACGTTGAACGCAATTTCACGGCACGCATTATGGCACAGAAGTATGTCAAAATTTATGCAAAGGTGATCGCATCTTCGCTACTACCTGCTATCGCACACAGCACTTCCTATGACGTTGCACTTGCACTACACTCTCCTCGACCCAGTAAAGTGCAACTAACTCTTACGCCAACACTTGTAGAGATTCCGCGAGAAAGGCAGACACAATAATGGAAACGAACGTAGAAGGTACCTACTTTCAAGAAGGTGATCGTGTACGCTTGATACGCACAGGTGAACAGGGCTATGTTAATGCCGCCGATGGAGGCGTCGTCTACGTCATAATGGATGGAACCGAGGAGACGAAACTCTTCTCGGCTCGTGCCGACGAAGATGCATATATCGAACTCGTCAAAGTTTGACACGGTTTCCTGATTCACTATAACACATATCTCTATTCGTGAGTGCTACAGGTTGTACATAGCTATATCATTAGCGTATCATGGATACTGACGCATACCTGCTACGATAGACTGTTGAAACATGCAAGAGGAGAGTCTCATGGCACAAATCGATCAGGCACAGCTCGATCTGATGAATCGCTATTGGAACGCCGCAAACTACCTGACAATTGGTCAGATTTATTTACAAGAGAACCCTTTACTACGTGAACCATTGAAAGCTGAACATATCAAGCCGCGCCTACTTGGGCACTGGGGCACGTCCCCCGGCTTGAGCTTCATCTACGTCCATGTCAACCGGCTCATTCAGGACTACGACGTGGACGCGATCTATCTCGCCGGACCAGGACATGGCGGACCAGCAATTCTCGCAAATGTCTACCTGGAAGGCACATACAGCGAAATCTATCCCAATATCACGCAAGATACTCCAGGTATACATAAGCTATTTCGCCAGTTCTCGACACCAGGAGGCGTACCAAGCCATGTCAGCGTTCCTACGCCCGGATCGATTCATGAGGGCGGCGAACTTGGCTATGTGCTAGCTCATGCGTATGGAGCCGTGTTCGACAATCCTAATATGATCGCTATAGCCGTTGTGGGCGATGGCGAGGCCGAGACGGGACCACTCGAAGGCTCGTGGAAAAGCCTCAAGTTCCTGAATCCAGTGCGTGATGGAGCCGTGTTACCAATTTTGCATTTGAACGGCTACAAAATCTCCGGTCCCACCGTGCTAGGACGCGAAGAGGACCAAGGCGTACAGGAGCAGATCGAGAGCTATGGCTACGAGGTGCATTTCGTCGAGGGGAGCGATCCCATGACGATGCATCAAACGTTCGCCGAGACGCTTGACATTTGTTATAACAAAATTCGCACCTCTCAAGAGGATGCACGCACGAACGGCTTCTCAAAGGTACCACGCTGGCCCGTGATTATTCTACGTACCCCTAAAGGGTGGACGGGACCCAAAGAGGTCGATGGCAAGCAGATCGAGGGAACGTTTCGCGCCCATCAGGTACCGGTTGATGATGTGACTACCAATCCCGCGCACCTGAAAATTCTTGAGGATTGGATGCACAGCTACCATCCCGAAGAACTCTTCGATGAGCAGGGACGTTTTGATGAGAAATTGGCACAACTTGCTCCCAAGGGCGAGAGACGCATGGGGGCAAATCCGCATGCCAACGGTGGCAAGTTGTTGGTAGCACTGGACGTGCCGCCATTTACCGATTACGCTCTTGATGTGCCAAAGCCCGCTACGGAGCATGCGGAGTCAACGCGGCAATTCGGCAAGATGATGCGCGATATCTTCACACGCAACGCCAAGCAGGGAAACTTCCGCCTCTTCTGCCCTGACGAAACCAACTCGAACCGCCTCGGCAACGTGTTCGAGGTCGAGAATCGCTGCTCCACTGGAAAAGTCATTCCGCAGGACGATCACGTTTCTCCTGATGGACGCGTGATGGAAGTATTGAGTGAGCATCTCTGTGAAGGCTGGTTGGAGGGCTATCTGCTCACAGGACGGCACGGCGTCTTCGCAACCTATGAGGCGTTCGCAATGATCGCATCTTCTATGATCGTGCAGCACACAAAATGGCTACAGGAGGCTGACAGGCTCCCCTGGCGCGAGAAGGTCGCGTCGCTCAACGTCTTGCTCACCTCGACCTGCTGGCGCAACGACCACAACGGCTTCAGCCATCAAGGACCAGGACTCATCGACACTATGCTCTCGAAAAAAGGCGTGGTCTCCCGTATCTACCTGCCGCCTGATGCCAACTGTCTGCTCTCGGTTGCGGATCACTGTCTACGCAGTCGCAACTACGTCAACCTCATCGTGATTGATAAGCAACCACAACTCCAGTGGCTCAACATGCAGGACGCCATTGAGCATTGTACGAAGGGTCTCTCGGTCTGGCAATGGGCAAGTAACGCCGAGCATCTCGCGCCTGACATCGTCCTAGCATGTGCTGGTGACATTCCTACGTTGGAGACAATAGCGGCAGCGGACTGGTTGCGCCATCATATTCCAGAGCTAAAAGTGCGCGTTGTCAACGTCGTTGACCTGATGACGCTCTACTCGCCCGACCTGCATCCGCATGGTGTGAGCGATGCCGTGTTTGTTGAAAATTTCACAGAAAACCAGCCCGTCGTCTTCGCCTTTCACGGCTACCAGCGTGCCATTCACGAAGTCGTGCATGGTCGTCCCAATGCCGAACGCTTCCATGTGCGCGGCTTCAATGAGGAAGGCACCACCACCACTCCCTTCGACA
>CAXUGH010000254.1:0-8000 GCA_964250365.1 uncultured Ktedonobacteraceae bacterium | reverse complement strand
GGGACCCGATTTATCGCGTCCGAGGCGCAATTTATTGCACGAGATGTGTTTTCTTAAGGTGCCCGAATATAAACGCCAATGATCTCGTGCGATAAATCGCATGGCGGACGCGATAAATCGGGTCCCTACGAAAATATAACTCATAATGTTCAATTGATACATTATCTTATCAAAATCTGCACAAGATACAACGTTCCCATGCCCACAATCAGCGTCACGAACACATTCTTTGTGCGCCACGCAACGATTACGGCAACAAACCCTGCAATCAAACGTGCATTACTATAGGAAAGAGCAAGCATTCCCTGTGGCAGAAGCAGAGCGGGAAAAATGATGGCGGATAGCACCGCCATTGGCACGAAACGCAATGCTCGCTGTAGTAGCAGAGGAACATCCATTTTGCTGAAAAAGAGGATGAATGAGAGGCGAATTGCATAGGTGAGCAATCCAATAATGATGAGAGTAAGCCAGAGCGTCATACATTACTCCGTAGTAGGTTTGTGTTTGTGCGTTTCCGTAGTGTTTCTACGCATAAACCGACGAGAATACCAAGAATTGCCGCGACTCCTAGCCCTAGTTTGAATGGCAAGGCATACGCAATTACCGCGACAATCCCTGCTGTCAATGCCGCCGCTGTGCTTGCTCGATCTTTCAAAGATGGTACAACGAGCGCGATAAATGTCAACGTCGAGGTGAAGTCCAACGACCAGCTTGCAGGTACTTGTGTACCGAGGAATATACCAATCGCGGTACTAACCTGCCACGTCGTCCAGAGTGCGAGACCTGCACCGAAGAAATACCAATGCTTGTATGCCCAATCAAGTGTCTCATCTTCACTCCGCCGATAATGCAAAATTGTGACTGCGTATGCCTCATCGGTTAGCAGATACGCTAACAACCACTTCCAGCGTGCGGGCAAGCGTTTCACAAAGGGCGCGAGCGATGCACTGTACAGCATATGCCGAATATTCACGATGAATGCTGTAACGATGATGACGAGAGGTGGCGTACCTGCTGCGACAAGTTGCGCGATGATAAATTGTGACGAACCCGCAAAAACTACGCTCGACATTGCTTGCGCTGTAATCGCTGGTATATGGGCACTCAAAGCTAGGACGCCGTATATCATACCGAAAGGAAAGACTCCAGGTAGTATTGGTACCTCGCCTCTGATACCTGCTAAAAATTCGGATCGTTTTGTTGCACCCATACATGCTCTCAACTTCATTTGTAAAAGATATCTGAAAGTCACATATGTAGAGCCGACAGGCTCTACATATGTGACTTTCAGATATCTTTTACATCATATTTTACTAGTTCTTACGGGTAGACGCCGCGAATCTCGGTTGCTTCGGCGACGCGAGCGACAGCGAGCAGGTAAGCACCCATGCGGAGATTTGTCTGTTGCTCCTCAGCCTTCGTGTGTACGGCGTGGAACGAGCGCATCATAATCGTTTCGAGTCGATTGTTGATTTCGTTCTCGGCCCAGAAGAAGCGTTGCAAGTCCTGCACCCACTCGAAGTAGCTCACAGTGACACCACCAGCATTTGCGAGAATGTCGGGAACAACTATCATGCCACGATCATTGAAGATGCGATCTGCCTCCGGCGTGGTTGGACCGTTCGCCGCCTCGACAATCATGCGTGCCTGGATACGTGCCGCGTTGCGCTCCGTCAACTGATTTTCTAGTGCGGCTGGTACCAGCACTTCACATGGTAGTTCGAGCAGTTCCGCGTTTGTCACAGGCTCGGTATTGGGCAGACCAGCGAGATTGCCATGCTCCTTCGAGTAGCGCAATGCCTGATGCACGTCGATGCCAGCGGGGTTGTAGACGCCGCCCTTGATATCGCTCAATGCGACTACTTTGCAGCCCAGTTCACTCAGAAGGCGTGCCGTGATGCTACCAACGTTACCGAAGCCCTGCACCACAACGGCACATTTTTCGGGACGCATGCCGTAGGCGGCTAATGCCTCGCGCGTTACAACCTGTACACCACGCGCTGTCGCCTCTAAGCGGCCTTCGCTACCACCAATGGCAAGCGGCTTACCCGTGATTACGGCGGGCACCGAGTAGCCTTGATGCATGGAAAAGGTGTCCATCATCCACGCCATAATCTGTGGATTGGTGTTCATATCGGGAGCGGGAATATCGCTATTGGGACCAATGAGAATTGAGATTTCGGTGGCGTAACGGCGCGACATACGCTCAAGCTCAGCACGCGACATAACATGAGGGTCACAGATGACGCCACCTTTCGCGCCACCAAAGGGAATACCGACAACGGCGCACTTCCACGTCATCCACATAGCAAGGGCACGCACCTCGTCGAGCGAAACCTCTGGACTAAAACGAATACCGCCTTTAGCGGGACCACGATTGATATTATGCTGCACCCTGTAGCCCGTGAACATCTCAACATCGCCGTTGTCCATGCGTACAGGGAAATTGACAATTAACTCACGTTTTGGCTTACGTAAAATAGCTCGCATTGCCTGTGAAAGACCAAGACGGTCGGCAGCTTCGTCGAACTGCTCCACCGCCACTGCATACGGACTCATGACCTCGATAGCCATAACTCGAAAACCCTCCTTGATATGGGCCGCTCTTCGACCCCTAATGCAACAATGCATGCGAAGCAACACTGCTTCTCTCGAAAATCCTCCCTGACAGATACCCCGTCGCCACCTCTATCTGCATCTAGCATACCACAGAAAAGCCCGCCAATTATGGCGGGCTTCGCTCCTAACATATCTAATAGTATAGCACAACGAAAGGCACTTCGTTTTTATATTGGAATGCTCGTTTTAACAACCATCGTGAATTTGCTGGAACGCGTCCTTGAAATACGGGTCGAGTGGCGAGACCGTCTGGCTTAGTGGAGTGATAACAATCAAATCTTTTCCTGGTATAGTCTCGAAACGCTGCGTGCGATAGGTGATGTGCCTAGCATCCATTTTTTGCAAGATAAGTGGTTCAGGCCCATTCTGATCTACGAGGAAAAGTAGACTATAACGGTCACTATGCAAAACCGTATCGCTCAGACTCTGCACACGATACCTCTCCTGTGTCACCAGAATTTTCCCATCGGTTTTGAACGTCAATGGGTCGCCAACCCACCCCGTCCCTATCGCATAACGGATATGTTGCTGCTCCATATAATGAATGATAGATGTCGCATCAGCCGGAGCCGCGATACAACCCGATGTCTGAAACGTATTGTGCGAACTCGATTTCAGATACGCATACCCTATCGTGCTGAAATATATGAGGAGGATGGCTATTAGCAAGGGCACCCGCAAGGGGATGCCCCTCCCATACCACGAGACGTGGTTCCGGGGCGCCCATTCGTGTATGGGAGGGGCATCCCCTTGCGGGTGCCCTGGTTCCGCTTCGGCCTCTACGTGAACGCCTGTAACATTGTTCTCTACCTGCCCGTTCGCCTCATTCTTAGGAAACCACAACACCGTCACTACAGCGGCGAGAATAAACGGTAGCCCGACAACGAGAGGCACAACGTAGCGTCCAGTGAGGTCCCACGGACCGCAACCAGCGTACACACTGGCAACTGAAATAGACGATAGGCAATATACAACCGAGGTACAGGCGAGAAAGATAAGTGGTAACAGCGTGAGTTTTCGTAGTCGCGCCAACAATGGACGATGCCAGAAGAGCGAGAGCGCGATGGCACTCACGGCAATTGTTAGGCAGACGACGTTGATGACGAAGCCAGCCGTCAATATCTGAGGATGATTTTGCGTCACATATGGTTCGGTTGGCAATGCGCCTCCAATCACACGCGGCGCGATACAACGCGTGTAGAGGGACTGCACCTGGTTAATCGTCTCAATACGCTGTCGATTGAACGCACCGCCGCCATTATGAAAAATATAGGCGACATTGCTCCACTTGTTATAGTATCCCCAGTAAAGCGCGGGTACGGCTCCCACAATAAACCCTGGAATCATGGCAAATAGTAGCAATAGCTCACGAACAAAAGTAAGACGTGCAGAGATTTCACCGATTTGAATAGTTTTTATCAGCCTCGAAATGATAAACCAGCCAAGCCAGAGCACAATCGCAGCAACCGCGTATATGATCAATGGATCAGTCCACATGCCAAGTCCGAATAGAAAACCGATACCAAGCCAGCGGAGAGAGAGTTCAAGCGTCGAAGCTCCTGCACGCCAGCGTTGTGTTAGTCGAAATGCGCTATAGAGGAGCCAGAGCATAATCACCATAGCCTCAATATAGCCGCCGAGGGAACGTAGCTCTAGCACAGCGTCGTAGAGGGGCGGTAAGGCGGCAAAGAGGGTTGCGACATACATAAAGCAGCGTTTGGTTCGCGTTGATAACCCAGCTTCGTCCGCCAGAGCAGACGCGAATGCCCATGTGAGGATAACCAGTCCAAGCGAAACAAGCGTGGTTGCAAGGCGTAGCGTGAAGACGGAGGGACCAGCGATAGCAAACATCAGCGCAAGGATATAGGCTTCGAGGCTCCCCATATATGGTTGTCCATAATAGTACACAGGCCGTTCGCCGCGCAATATATGCTCAGCCTGAATACCCGTCACGGACTCGTCACCAGCAATAGCTCCATGAGTATGAATAATTAAATATATCCGAATAAGCAGAGCAATACTCAAACAAATCAAGAGGGGCAAGATAGATAGTGCATGCGAACGCCACTCGGAGGGCGCCTTACTCGCCTCCGCCGATGCTCTCGATACATGAGCAGGCCCCTTAGTCGCAATAGAGAACATAGATATAGAAAAGCCCTTCAATAACATAATATAGCTGTACAGTAGGATAGAGTGTAGCAAAAAATTGGGGGGATAGCAATACGTGTGGACTTATTGGTTGAGGGAATCCGTATTTGGATACAATTCTTTTTCCGTCAACACAAGCACTTCGCCTTTATACCAAGTCTTCAAGCTATCAATACGTTGTTGAGTCCCTCTATTCCATTGACGTTGAGATGTTGCGAACACAATTCCATCCATAGCGACTCTTTGGCATACCTCTTCATAGAATGAAAACTGTTTCGTTTCAATCTCGTCATTGCTTTTTGCTTCACCTACGTAAAATTTACCATCGACGATACATAGTATGTCTAAGTTTCTGTGAGATTTGTCGTCTCCTGCTTGTCTGTAAACATCTGAGTCGGGTACCCACTCGAAAGAATGCTGGCTTCTCTGCCTCAGATAATTCAAAGCTAAAAGAGGAACATGCATGTTATCCTTAAATCCTTGAAATATCACCTCTGGCAACTTATACAACCAAAGAGGATTTGAGTTATAGACTTGACTCTGAAAGCAACGCGCACACTCAAAGGTTTGCCCAACTCGTTCAGCAGGATACCATAATTTATAAGAGCAAGAGGTACATGACAACAAAAATCCCCGTTCCAGTAGACCTTTTTCTAAGAGGTCGAATGCTTCGGTAGGTAATTCGTCGGATACAGTATTAAAGTATTTCTTTGTTTCAGATGGAGTAGCATTCCGAAGTATCTCTCGAAGATGCAAATGATGTACAGCGCGTCTTTCAGAAGGATTTTCTAAAATCCAGCCAAGCTTGTTTTTATTGCTGTTGTCCGAGAGTATTTCGAGAAGTTCACGATAGGGAGAAGTGGCAAGGTAGTATGCAGCATTAGCAAGACTGCCACAGCGATTGATAAAATTAGTGTGATATCTAGCAGCAATACTTTGTTCAGTTCTTGGGAAATCGCCATTAACAAATAGAGTTTGAACAATTTGATCTGTTGCTGGCTTATTAAAAGCTATAGCCTTGCTCGACATATTTTGTATTGCTAAGTAGCGTTCTTTTGTAACTCTAAATCTAGGCAGTACAATGTCACTTGCTCGTATAAGTCTGCTTATTATTTCAGAAGAGATATTGTTTTGTATAAATTGATGTGGAGAATGAGGGAGCATAAGGTTATTCCATCTCAAAGTAATTGTACTCACCCCCATAGAAACTTTTTCAGGAAATTTAGGAATGAATGAGAAGGACAGGTTGTTTCCTGTTACTATAGTCTGCTCTTCCGCAACAGGAAGTTTGTTATAGCTATAAAATATAGTACCTTCATAAGGAACAGTTTCATAAAGGGAAAGCAATCCTCCTTGTTTTTTCTCTTGAATGCTCTTAATGATTTGTTGAAGTTTACTAAGGTCTTTTTTAACTGTAGAGAAAACAATGCCTCTACCTGAGCTTATTGACAGAAGCATACTTGTATAGCCGGAGTCAAGCCATTCAGCGATTTCATCTAAATTGCTCTCCAGTTCCACGAAGGATACCCAAGTTACATACGTTCCTCCTGCCCGTAAATTCCAGAACAACGTAGCTTCTCTTATCCCAAATTTCTCTGATACTTGGATTACAATACTAGGCTTATTGCTATAAGATTTTTGTACTAATGTGCTTGTACTATTATATGAAGTAGTTAAACCAAGAAGTGATTGATATACATCTGGGAAGTGTTGCATTCTAACGCACGTATCGAAAATTTTAACTGTATTAGTTAAAGGAAAGATATGTTCTTCGGAAATAATATCTACTAAGGCATAACGATTAGGCATAGCATCCAAACGTCTATATGTAGCAGCATCCTTGTCACTTTTAAACAGTCCTTGCAAAAAGTTTTCTTTATGTCCAGAGTCATACTCTGATATGTCACCACATGTAACTAAACTTAATCGACTTGTATCAAGCTTAGTATCATCTTGTGTTGATACATAAGTATGAACCGAAGGCTTTTTCTCCATGAACCCTAGTGTAGCATTTAGTCCTGTTCCTCCGGCCCAAGGATCAAGAGTAGCTATTTGCGATACTGCTTCCCAAGGAATGACACCAAAGGGATGGATACGAGTCAAAAATATATCTAATTGAGCCGTTGCCATCTTAGGCGCAAGTACAACAAGATCAGGATCGTAATCAATTAGAAACTGTTTATACTCCTCAGAAATGTCGTCTTGTTCCATCAAAGGAATAATCACATTGTAGTAACCTCCTATCATTGCACAGTTATAATAAATAATCTCTTCAAATCTATCCCACTCGTCTAATCGTACCAACCATGCAATACTTCTTGGATACACCGAAGCAAGAGCAAATTGTTGCACTATATAGACCTTTCTAAAGATCAACATCTCATTCTAACGCATGATAATCACGCCCTGATAGAGCAATATTATAGCACTCATTAGCTCTTATGGCATTAACATCAAAATAATATTTACCATATTCTGAATAAGGACTTCCACTTTTCAACCTCGCTCAAAGAATATCATTATGTACCAAGCTTGACATAACAGTACCATTTGGCCTATAATTATAGAACAAAATTTCTAAAAGGAGCAGAAGATGAGCAATCATGTGAGCGAACAGGGACATGAGGAGCAGAAGAAACGTAGCTTTAATCCCAACGATCACGTAATGCAGTTGAAAAGTAGAGATGGTGCCAAAGACTACCTGCCTGTTCAGTGGCGGCTTGTCTGGTTCCGCGAACAGTGTCCACAAGGGACTATTGATACAGAGGAACTCGAAGTAGACCTCGATAGGGAAATGGAAGAGGAAGTCTTTGTTTGGAGCAGCGAGAAGCGGCGTAGCGAGAAAGTTGTCAAGCGGGCAAAGGGTTATGCAAGATATAAGGCAATTGTTACTGATGGCAAAGGTGGCAGAGCAACTGGTACTAAGTCCGAAAAAGCTGCTAGCTTTCCTGACTACATCGAGAAGGCTGAAACCGGTGCTATAGGTCGCGCACTTGCAGCATTAGGCTATGGAACGCAATTCGCACCAGACCTTGATGAAGCACATCGCATTGTTGATAGCCCTGTTGATCGTGGCTCCAATGGCTACGAGAGCAACAATTCCAACGGCAACCCCTCCTTTACTCCCATGCGTCCAGCCGCCATCAATAACAACACGAACGGCAACGGTTCGTCACCTGTTGCTACTCCATCCTCTTCTAATGGAGAAACGCCTGCTGATACGTCGATGTTGG
>CAXUGH010000253.1:0-8013 GCA_964250365.1 uncultured Ktedonobacteraceae bacterium | reverse complement strand
TTGCCGCCTTGCGCCACCGTTAGCTCAAGACGTTCGCCACCAACCTGCTCTTTCAACTCGTCGGCTGTGCCTTTGGCGATGACCTTGCCGCGATCAATAACCGCAATCTGGTTGGCAAGCTGGTCGGCCTCTTCCAAGTACTGTGTGGTCAGCAGTACAGTTGTGCCTTCGGAGACGAGTCCACTGATGACATCCCACATTGAAAGACGACCACGCGGATCGAGTCCCGTTGTTGGCTCGTCCAGGAAAATCACGGGCGGCGTCATAATCAGGCTTGCCGCAAGGTCGAGGCGACGGCGCATGCCACCGGAATATGTCTTCACGGGGCGTCCAGCAGCATCGACCAGATCGAAGCGTTCGAGTAGCTCTTTGGCGCGTCGTTTGGAGACCGCTCCCGACAGATGATACAGTTGCCCGAACATTTTCAGGTTTTCATAACCTGTAAGGTATTCGTCAACGGCGGCATATTGACCAGCGAGACCAATACGCGCACGGAGCGCATCAGCATTCTTCACAACGTCAAGTCCTGCCACTTCAGCATGTCCCGCGTCGGGCTTGAGAAGAGTGGTCAAAATGCGGACCGCCGTCGTCTTGCCTGCACCATTAGGTCCAAGGACGCCGAGCACGGTCCCCTCTTCAGCGACTAAATCAAGCCCGGCAAGGGCTTGTGTTTTTCCATAATGTTTTTGAAGTCCCTCGGCTATAATCGCCGGTCTATTCGACATGGTATACTTCCTCTCATAAAATCCCAAAAACGTAGTAGAGCTTCTTCATGCCTATTCTTTTCTTGGAGGTGTAGGGCGGCAATTTCTTGACCCGCAAGCCACGATATGCTACAATCATCAGTATGTGGACAAGTGTCCATATATTCATTGTAACGGACAGGTGTCCGCTTTGTCAAGGGAAAAGAGCGTGACAAGAGAAACTCATAGTAGATCGTGGGACGCATCGAAAGTATTTAACACCCGTCCACGCCATGAGCGACGCGATGCAATGGAGCATCGACAGCGTATTCTACAGGTTGCTCAACATCTTTTCGCGCTACATGGTGTAAATGCGGTGAGCATGCATCAAATTGCGAAGGCGGCTGGCATCGGGCAGGGCACACTCTATCGCCGTTACGCCCATAAAGGCGATTTGTGCATGGACCTGCTTCACGAACGACAAGAGAGGCTAGCTGAGGATATTCTGATACTGTTAGAAAAAAATCGAAAATCTCCCGTACTTGAGCGTTTAGAGGGCGTACTCGCACAGTATATCAACCTGCTTGAAGAACAGGGTGCCCTACTTGAATCTGTCGCACTTACCGAAATGCAAGAGATGTTTTGTGCTAATGGTCCTCCCAGTTTCCAGGACATACCCTCCTACTTCTGGCTACATGAGTTGTTTGCGGGACTCCTGAGGGAAGCTGTGGAGCGCGGAGAACTTAATGACCTTGATATTACGTTTACCGCAGATGCTATTCTCGCAACTCTCAACCCCATGTTTTACCGTTTACAACGCCAGGAGCGCGGTTTCTCTCCAGAGCGTATTTTGCAAGGATTGCGCCGCATCTATATTAGAGGAATCACTGCGAAGAAAGATACCTAGAAGAATGCTTTCATCTCTTTATGGTAAAAGTATCAATGCGCTATCGCGCAAAAAATAGTAACATCTCCTCACAAAAGTCCTATAGTGTCTCTTTCCCCTCATGCTGTGATGTATAGTTATAAGGGGACGTATTTTGTACACGTATGAGACAGGGATTTTTTAACGCGTAACATAGAACGAGAGTATTGGCAAAACGCATACGCAATGGTTTAGAACATGTTATATTTATAGTGTGTGTTCTCTCAGGTCAGGGTGGGTCGTATGCAACCACAACGCCAGACAATGACCGACCGTCTCGCTGATGTTATACATATCATTCAATTCGGCAGCAAGAGCGGTGTGCTCACCGTTGAGCGCGGCAATGGTTCAACAAAAGAAGAGGGCTATATTACGTTTGTGATGGGGCGCGTTGTTGAAGCGCAAGTGGGTCGATATTCCGGTCCTACCGCTTTCAATTATCTCGCAACTTGGCAGACGTGCCTTTTTGCGCTTGTAGCGGAGGCACCACGTCCACAACTACCAGCTCCTAAGGCGAATCCATCTACTCGGACTCCGTTCGATGTGCGACAAAGAACCACTCATGAGAAGCCTCAAAAAAGCGAAGAGCGGTCTGCTCTACCATATCGCTTACCGCGTGGAGAAGAGTCAATACGCAACCCGGAGCGTCTGCCGCTTTCGCGTCTGCATCGACGTTTATTGATACTTATCGACGGGCAGCGAGGGCTGGACGATCTCGCACGTCTAATGGCGCGTAGCCCGAACGAGGTACAGGAATTACTTAACGATTTAGTGCGAGGGGGATTCATCAGGTGCTTGTAGAGAAAAGCACAGAAGGGAGCATTCTATGTCTATGGCTGAGTCCGTCTCACCTGCACGCAGAACATTTACACTTACTGTAAGAGTCTCTATACTGCTTGTGCTCGCGGTGGTCATCCCGTTGGTCATTACGGGTATTGGAAGTGAACTTATTCTCCGTCCAACGCTGCTTTCCCAGGCACAGACGGAGATGAGTAATGATGCTCAATCGCATGTTCAGGCAATAGATGCGCTACTGGTCGCACGCATGCAAGATGTCAGTTTTCTGGGTCAGTATTCTGCGATTCAACGCTACCTCGCGGGCGATAACGCCTTTGGACAACAGGCTCGTGATGAACTCGCGCTTGGCTATCGTCTCGACCCGAACTATAGTACCTGGACGCTCTTCGATACGCATGGCACTATGCGCCTTTCCTATCCCGCTGCTCCCGCTCGACGCGGCAAGTATACAGTGGCACCGGAATTGGTACCTCAATTGCGAGGCGTCAATAAGACGCGCATCTCTAATGTGTATTTTGACGATGCGACGCATGCGGCATTCGTTGATATCTACACATCGATTACCTCACCCACTGGCACTTTGCTTGGCTTTGGACGCTCGACGCTCAAGTTAAGCGATATATGGACCTCGGTAAACAATGAAACGAACGCGGCTACCGGTAGCTACGCCATGATTCTCGATGAGAACGGTGTGCGTATCGCATATACAAATCCCGATACAACACTTGTAACACTGCCTACGGCTCTCTTCAAACCCGTTGCACCTCTCTCCCCTCAACTGCAACAGCGTATTCAGGACGAAAACCTGTACGGTAATAGTAGAGCAGCTGTAAGTGTCCTGGATGATCCAACGCTTGCGGAGCAATTGCAAAATCCACAGCCGACAAACTCTTTTCAGTTGACTCCTGCGCTACAGCAAGAGTCCTTTCAGGCTTATAGCGTAAAGTGTCAGGTTGTCCCCTGGACCTATCTAGTATTGCGGCCTATGAATACTATCACGGGGTCAGCAACGCAGCAGGACCTGTATCTTTTCTCTATTGCGGCGGTCGTGACGCTGCTTGCGGCTATTGTCGGTTTGCTCGTGGGGCGTGGCATCACGCGTCCCATTCTGCAATCGGTCTCGTCGCTACGCAAGAGCAGCCAATCGCTGAACGAACTGGCCTCGCGTGAGCAGGTGACGACAACAGAGCAACGCTGGATTGTCGAGACCTCGCAGACAGGATTACAAGCGGTACAGTACTACGCCGAAGCCGCCAGCATTGCCACGCGACGATTGAACAGCGTCGGCAACGAACTGATGCAGAACGTGGAACGCTACACACCTCGGCAGATGAGGCAGCGTTTGGAGGAAGTGCTGGCAATAGCCAACTATATCGAAAGTGCCGCCATGCATCAGGAGCGCAGTAGCCAGAGCCTTTCTACCGCGATACGTGTCACTATGCAGGTGACGGAGCAACTGGTATCAGGTGCTACCTCCGCTGCTGAGGCATCAAACCAGCTAGAGGGCGTCATCGAACAACTCCGTCAAGTTGTGGGTGAGTAGTTTTTGCAAAAGGATGTGCAATATGAAATATATAGTGATCTTATTACTCCTTGCACTCGTACTCTCCGCTTGCGCTAATAGTATGGGCGCGGGCACGAGCAGCAATCTTCCTATGGGCAATGGGGGCAAGGGATGTACTAAGATAGGCGTTCTGCTACCAGAAACAGCCTCATCGGACCGCTGGGAGACGAAAGATCATCCCTTGCTTCTGCAGGCTATTCACAATGCACTTCCCAATGTGCAGATTGATTATGCCAATGCTCACGATAGTTCCGCGACACAGATGACGCAGGCGCAGACAGACCTTGCAAATGGCGACTGCATATTGATCGTGGGTGCTCATGACAGTATCGCGGCGGCGGCGATTGTGGCGAAGGCGAAGGCGCAAAACGTGCCCGTCATTGCCTATGATCGCCTTCTGCAATCCAAAGATGTAAGCTATTACGTCTCCTTCGATAACGTGAAAGTGGGGCAGTTGCAGGGACAATATATTGCCGATCATTATAAGCAGTATCAGAAGGGCGGGGTGGTAAATACGGTGATGATTAGTGGTTCGCAGACGGACACCAACGCGCTGCTCTTTAGCGAAGGTACACACAAAGTACTTGACCCACTCTTCGCCGCTGGCAATCTCAAGAACGTCTACGAAAACTTCACACCCGATTGGAACTACAGCACAGCTCAAGCTGAGATGGAGGCTGCATTATCCGATCAAACCAATAACATTCAAGTCGCTTATGCCGCGAACGACGGTTTAGCCAACAGCATCATCACGGCATTGAAGGCGGTCAATCTGAATGGCAAAGTACTGGTGACAGGGCAAGATGCAACGGTCACAGGTATTTATAACATCCTCGCGGGTCAGCAGGGTATGACGGTCTATAAGCCGATAGCAAAGGAGGCGCAATCGGTAGGTTTGCTGGTCAAGGCTATCTACGATGGTACCTCAGTTACATCTCTAACGCACGGTGCAACGACTGCCACATTCGATGGGGGCAATATTCCCTCCATTCTCGATACGCCCATCGCCGTTGACAGCACAAACATCAACTCAACCGTCATTGCTGATGGCTTTATTAAGAAGAGTGATGTGTGTAGTGCGCTTGCCCCTGGTACCGATGGTGTATGCTAAAGTTGCCCTATCAGATGTGTGAGTCGTGTTTGCTCTTGAGTAGGATCGGAAATGCCAATCGGCATGACGAGCAGTTCGTCTAATCCTCTCGCTAAGAGATTGGTTAGGCGAGCAACAACTTCGGCCTCACTGCCAGAAACAACAAGGTTGTCGAGAAGGGCATCTGACATGGTGCCCTCAGTGGAAACAGGGAAACCCGCTTCGGCGAACATGCCTGCATAGAAAGGCAGCCTTCCGTAGCGACCAATCTGTTTGCGTGCCGCTGCCATAACCGCCTCACGGTTTTCGCTTAGTGCTACTGGAATGTGTGCAACGAGCGGTGGAGCAGGACGCTGGCTTTGCTCCGTCCCTGCTCGTAGTGCTGGCAGAGCCTTATCAAGCAAATATTGCGTAGGACTAACCCACGAAATTGCGCCATCAGCAACCTCGCCAGCAAGGTGATATGCTCCCTCTCGCAGTGCCGAAATCAGGATAGGTGTGCGTGGTGTACGCGGAAAGCTAGACTTAATGGTATAGAACGTCCCCGTATGGTCTATCTTTCCCTCCCACAGCAACGCTCGCAGAATGTCTACATATTCTCGCGTATACTCCATCGGCTTCGTCAAAGCAAGACCATAAACGCCTTCGATGACAGGACGATGACTGGGGCCTATACCTAATCGGAGCCTATTTGGAGCCAGATCGTGTAGCGTGAGTACTTGCTGAGCTAACGCAAGCGGGTGGCGCGGGTATGTTGGCACAATAGCTGTGCCCATACGTACATTTTTTGTCTGGACAGCCGCCGCCGCGAAGACCGTCAACGTGTCGGGCATAGGCGTACTTTGTGTCATCCAGATTTGCTGCACACCCGCCGTTTCTGCCGCTACAATAGCTGCTACCGCCGCCTGTGCCTCTACGCCAGATACAACCAGACCGACGCGCTCTCGCACTGGACGTTGTGTTGAAGTCAAGGAAGTATTTTCTTGTTGCATTATGTTTCCTTTAGTAGTAAGCGTTGCGTTCTGGTTTGAACATACCACGTTGTGTTTTGTAGCGTCAAACAGGAAGCATATGATTTTGTTATAATGGCTTAAAAACTGTGAAGTCGATATAAGGAGATACATTCATGTCCATCCCATTCAGCTATTTAACGCATCTCGAGTGTTCTCGTTGCCAGACATCTTACGATGCAGACATACAAGCTCATCTTTGTACATGTGGCTCACCTTTGCTAGCACGGTATGACCTCGACGCCGTTCAAAAGAACCTACGTAAAGACGAATTGCTCACTCGTGAACCTTCGCTATGGAGATATCACGAATTGCTACCAGTGCGCTCTTCTGAGCATGTAGTGACGCTTGGCGAAGGTATGACGCCTCTGTTGCCTGTACAACGGGTTGGCGCGAAACTTGGCATGAAGCGGCTATTTGTGAAGGATGAGGGCGTGATACCGACTGGCAGTTTCAAGGCGCGTGGCGCTGCGGTGGGCGTCTCGCGTGCGAAAGAGCTAGGTGTGAAAACCTTTGCCATGCCGACGAATGGCAACGCAGGGGGCGCGTGGGCAACCTATGCGGCACGAGCTGGTATTGAGGCGGTAGTGGTGATGCCAGAGGCGGCTCCGCTTATCACACGTAACGAGTGTGCGATCAATGGTGCAAGGCTCTTTCTCGTCAATGGCTTAATTAGTGATGCAGGTGCAATTGTCGGACGCGCCATTCAGCGATACGGCTGGTACGATGCCTCCACGCTCAAGGAACCCTATCGCATTGAGGGCAAAAAGACGATGGGCTACGAGCTTGCCGAGCAGTTTCAATGGGACGTGCCAGATGTGATTGTCTACCCTACTGGTGGTGGCGTTGGCATCATCGGCATCTACAAAGCCCTGCGCGAATTGCAAACGATTGGCTGGATTGGCGAACGTCTGCCACGCCTCGTCGCGGTCCAGGCGGCGGGCTGCGAACCCATCGTACAAGCATGGCGCGAGGGCAAGGCCGAGTCACAATTTCAGAAAAACTCCACCACTATCGCCTTCGGCATCAACGTACCAAAGGCACTCGGCGACTTCCTCGTCTTAGACGCCGTTCGAGCCACCAACGGCTGTGCCATCGCCGTGAGCGACGACGAACTGTTACAAGCACAAGCACTACTCGCGGCAAACGAAGGACTTTTTGTCTGCCCCGAAGGTGCCGCAACCCTTGCCGCCGCCGAAAAACTACGCCAACAAAACTGGATTCAGGAGGACGAGCGCGTTGTGCTGCTTAATACGGGTACAGGGCTGAAATATCCTGATACTGTGCGTGTGAGCGTGCCGATGTTGCAACCGCAGGATGATATTGCTGGATAACAAAGGGGCAATACACATGCTTGACAGACAGAAACGCCCTGTGATAAGATCAATATGTCCTTTCAAAAAGTAAACAGCAAAAATAGAGATGAAGCAAGGATGAAGCGTTGACAACTCCTTCAACGAATGTTCATTGTCAGCGTTCTTGCTCATCATGGCAATGTGTTCGCGCCGCATGCGGCGCACAGCGAGGAGAAAGAGCAGAGACACGCTCTCCCATGTCCACTCTTTGTGTGTACACGATCTCTTCTTCTCCGTGAACACTGTTCGTAAACAGGTGTGCAGCGTATCATCGCGTGAGACAGCTCGAACTTGTTTGAAAAGGTTCATGCTACTCTGTCGTTTGAGAGAGTAGGATAAACTTTTTTTGCAAAAATGGAGCTTCTCTATGAACAAGTCAACCGGTCCTACGACCTCGAACCCCTCTGTAGGACGCACGTCTCTCGTGCTTCTTCTCGTCATCACACTTTTGAATACAATGGGTATAACGATCATCGTACCTATTGTTCCGTTTCTCGTGTTAAAGTACTTGGCTCATCCAAATAATCTCGCCGTCATCGTGGGATGGCTGACCACAGCCTATGCGATCTGCCAGTTGATCGCCGCGCC
>CAXUGH010000252.1:0-8021 GCA_964250365.1 uncultured Ktedonobacteraceae bacterium | reverse complement strand
AAAAACTGGTGGGTGGTCCCCCACCCGGCCTGCCCCCACCAACCAGAGTTTTTGTATTTTTATATAATCTGCTTGCGCTAAGCGTTGACATTGCTCATACAACACTTTATACTGAAATTGCCAAAAGCAGTTACTACTACGAACTCACACGAGTTTTTTTGCTGGCAAGTCAAGAGGAGGATTCCAGTTTCATGACATATGTAATTACTCAACCCTGTATCGGCGTGAAAGACGCTTCCTGCGTCGATGTATGCCCCGTTGATTGCATTCACCCCTCACAGGGCGAGGACGGCTTTGAAGAGGCCGAGCAGCTTTTCATCAATCCCGACGAGTGCATCGACTGCGGTGCCTGTGAGCCTGCGTGCCCCGTCACAGCCATTTTTGAAGAGTCGGCGGTGCCCTCGGAGTGGAAGCAATATATCAAGATTAACGCGGACTTCTTTAAGTAGGTTAATCATAACAATTGTGAGAACGAGTATACTCTATTTATAGCTCGTTTCAAGTACGATGTTAGGGTAAGCCTGTCTTTTGCTTAGAGGACGGGCATTTCCCTGAAGTAAGTACCATATTTCTTTCTAGTCGCTTCGTTCTATGATATACTACGTGTACTTCCACATGTGTGTATCTGTCGTATGAATCGTAACATAACTTCTCATGGAGCAAACCCCTATGCCAATTACGCGAAGAAAACGCGCTACTCCGCCCGAACAGCCTGAAAACAATGCTACTCTCAATGCTGAAGCAGCTGAGAATCCAGGCGAAAATACTGTAGCCGCACAGCCAGCAAGCAACGAAGAGGCGAAGCAGGACGCGCAACAATCAGCCACAACCGAGCCAACGGAGCGTATCGCTCGGTCTGCTACTTCTCCCGAATCAAATACGTCAACACATCAGCCATCATCACCTCAACTACATGCCACCAACGGAGAGCGTGGGGAGCGACCAGAATATAACACACCAATTGAGAGTGGACGCCGTACTGCTCGTGGCGAACTCTTCCGCCGCCCACCACAGGTACCACCAGCACAGGTCGTCAATGCCGCACCGCCTCCACCTCCACCGCCACAGCCTTCGCACGAGATTAGTCTGCCATTGGGAAATCTGTTGCACCTTGCCTACAACCCAGGCTACACCGGCTCAGATGACGCGCGGAGTCATCTCCTACAGCAACTAGCTCAGGAAAGTAAAGAGGGTGGACGCGCACGTTGCTGGAACTGCGGTTCGCTTGCCATCAAGTATGATCGCTGGAATACGCGCAGCAAAACGTTTGGTGAGATAGGTGTTGCTTTTTGTGAAGTATGCGGCGTATGGAGCGTTATGTAGCAAAAGCGGCATGATTAGCCTTAATTACCTCTTCCTTTGGAATAAACTTACTATGAGAAGGGTTGTTATAAGTACACGTACATGCAACTTCCCATAATTCCCTGACGTAATTATTGATAGGAAAACTATTCCAACATGGGTGTGATGTATTCCGTTCCCATTGTAATCGAGGTTTATTATGTACAACTATAACCAGCCCAATAGACCCTTTGGAGGCCGCAGCGCATTTGGCTCCAACTACCAATATCAGACCCTTCCCTACGGCTACGAGGGGGCGCAATCCAGCGGCCTGATTAGTAAGGTGATGGGCTTGCTGGCCTTCTCGTTTCTCTTCGCCACGATTGGAGCGATTGCCGGCTTCTTCGTCTTTGCAAGTGCTACAGGCGGCGGAACGTACTTTGGAGTTGCCATCGCGGGCTTTGTCGTGCTGATCGCGCTAAACTTCCTCATTCAGAAGCCGGGCATCAACTTGTTCCTGCTGTATCTATTCACATTTCTCGAAGGGATGTCTCTTGTTCCCATATTGAGCTACCATCTTAGTACTGGTGGTGGGAGCATTCTTACCGAGGCATTTATTATCACAACACTGACTGCATTCGGCTTAGCAGCGTACTCCTGGACGACGAAGCGCGACTTTACTCGCCTTGGTGACTACCTGTTCTTTGGCGTCCTCCTGCTACTGCTTGCGGGCATCGTAGGCATATTCATCCCTGGTCTTAGTGGTGGTCCAATTGGTCTTGTCATTGCAGTAATCGGCGTCGCCATCTTCTCTGGCTATGTACTGTACTACATTCAGCGTGCGAAATATATGGCAGATACCCTACCGAACGCGATTGGTCTGACCGTCTCGCTCTTCATCACGCTCATCAACCTGTTCCTGTACATTCTACGCATCCTCTCCATCCTACAAGGGGGGGGCGATCGCCGTCGATAATGGAATATAAACACAGACAATCATGTTGTCTCTAGTGAAAGAAATTTATTCGGGCACGTACAATGTACCTGGAAGATAAAAAATTCTCAATTTGGAAAGTGAGAGAAACAATGAATACAAATCATGCTAATCTTTTTCATGTGAGCGATCAGGACTTCGAGAGCAAGGTTCTCAAATCTGAGACTCCTGTGATCGTTGACTTCTGGGCCGCATGGTGTGGGCCTTGTCGCGCAATCGCGCCGGTATACGAGCGTTTGAGCGACGAGTATCAGGGCAAGCTCGGCTTCGCCAAGATGGACATCGACGAGCATCCAGAAACCGCCGGTAGCCTCGGCATTCAGGCCATCCCAACCATGATGATCTTCCAGAACGGCAACGTTATCGGTCGCCTAGTTGGTCCTCATCCAGCCAGTCTCAAGAATCAGATTGACCGCACACTTGCCCAAAGTAGTGCCGCAAAGTAACTCTTTGCAGAACACAAAAAATCGCCCGACGTTGTACAACGTCGGGCGATTTTTTGTGTTCTGCAAAGAGAGAAACCAATTTCAAAACTTCTCTTCGGTTTGGAATATAACGATATATCGCATTGTTATTATTAGCAGATAACGATATATCGTTATCGTAAAGAAAGAGAGAAAGAAAAGAATGATGAATTACAGACATTTTGGACCACGATTTGAGCAACGCGAGTGGCACGGTCCCCGCTCGTTCCGAGGATTCCGCGGATTTCGCGGCTATGGACGCCCCGACTTTGGTCAGCGCGGAGGCCACCAACACGGTTTCGGCGGAAGACACTTCCAGCAACCCACGCCAGAGCAGCAGGTGCTTCGTAGTACCGCATTTGAAGTTGCACGGCTCTTCGCCATTGCAGCACGCAGCAGCTATGGCAACACGGAGAAACAAGCGCAACTCCGCAGCTTCCTGGAGAACGCCCGCACCGAGCTAACTCAACTCATCACGAGCAATTCTCAGAACAACGAGGCAACGACCTCAGAGAATGCTCCTGAAGTCGAACAAGCGTAATGCTGGATCGTGGAGAAAGACACCCGTTGAGACCATATCTCAACGGGTGTCTTTTTTTGACTTTTTCAGGTATTTTCCCTCTCGACGCACACTCATTTTTGTGATATATTCTGCATATCCTGACCCACTACGTATAATCTCCATTGTCACAAATAAAAATGTTGTCAGGACATAAGGGAAACCGTATATGCCAATATTAGAACGTTCAAATCCTCTTCCACTCTATTATCAGCTTAAAGAGGTGCTGAAACAGCAGATTCGTGCAGGGCACCTTGCGCCCCACACCGCTATACCTTCTGAACCAGAACTGGTCGCGCAATATCATGTCAGTCGCGCCACCGTGCGTCAGGCTCTCACCGAACTGGTTCACGAAGGACTTCTCTATCGTCAACATGGACGTGGCACATTTGTCTGTGAGCCGCGTATTCAACAGAATATCAGCGAACTCACCAGCTTTAGTGACGAATTACGACGACGCGGCAAACGTCCCGGCGGCGTTTTGCTCGTGAGCGAGCTTGTACGTGGCTCACACGAGGTACGCGAACGACTGCGCCTGAGCGACGAAGAGCAGGTTGTGCGTTTAGAGCGGCTGCGACAGGCCGATGATACGCCCGTCGCGATTGAAATCGACTACCTGCCGCATCCACGCGCCGCGAATATCTATGCACGCGCGAAGGAGACGGCGGAAGGTTCGCTCTACAGCGTGATGACCTCCGAGGGCATGCATCCCTACATCAACGAGCAGACCTTCAAAGGCGATACGCCAACACAGCGCGAGGCCGAATTGCTCCGCATCGACACGGACAAGCCAGGACTGCGCCTCGCTTGCACCACCTTTGATGAGACTGGTGCGCCCATTGAATATACCGAGGCGTTCTATCCCGGCACGCACTATGACGTACAACTCACGCTACGCGTGAAATCATAATATAGAGTACACTGTCATGGGTTAAAAATTTTGCTTTTTTTTATTTACCCCCCCTTTACCGTGTACTCTATATTACATGTCGCATCTATGCAGCCAGTATGCTATACTACGCAAGGACTATTCCCACTAATATCACCTATTTAGGAGTCACCTTTCATGGACAATACAGAAAATACAGAGCCAGAGAATACCACACCTGAGACGCAGAATAGCGTACCAGTGCAATTTGTGAGTCGCCAGGAGATGCAGGAGGCAAACTCAGAGCAGTCGGAACAGGCATTGACTGATCGTGGCAATCAAGCCGCCGAACAGGGCGACTATGAGACGGCTGCCGAGTCATTCGAGCAAGCAGTGGCACTCGACCCTGAGAATGCTCGCGCACGCTACAATCTCGCCCTTGCTCAACAGTATCTCGGCGAAACAGAGTTCGCCGTCGCCGGTTATCGTCGCGCCATCGACCTCGACCCGCAGTTGCTCGACGCCTATATCAATCTCGGCAACCTCTATGGTGAACTGGGATTGCAAGAGGAGTCGTTGGAGACGTTCCAGTTGGCGCAGGAGATCGATCCCGAAAACGACGAACTCTTCATGAACGTGGGCGATGCCTACCGCACACAAAATCTCTACCAGGATGCAATTCAGGCGTACCGGCAAGCACTTATTCTCAATCCTGATAATACGACAGCAGCCGACAGTTTGCGTGATGTGCGTGAACGGGTCAACGATCAATTGCGCCGCTTAATGGAGCAGGAGCGACGTGTGGATGCCGACCCCGGCGATCCTACGCGCTATGCTGAACTCGCCAGCATCTACCTCGATATGCGCCAGTACGATCAGGCACTATCAACGGCGAACCAGATGCTCACGCTCGACCCTGAAGGTCGCGCAGGCTATGATATGCTGGCATCGGTCTACGAGCAGATGAACGAGCGCGACCAAGCTGTCGAGGTCTACAGGCGCATCGTAGAGATCGACCCCAACGATGCCGAGGCATGGGAGCATCTGGGCACATGGTACACGCTGCAAGGCACCACCACCGAGGCGATTGATGCCTATGTACGTGCCATTCAGATCGACCCTCAACGCGTCACAGCACGCTTCAGTCTTGCCGAGGCATACCTTGAGGCCGAACGCTACACGGACGCCTTGACCATCTACCAGAGCTTGATTGATCGTGTTGACGAGTTACAGGAGGACGATATCGCCGCCGCCTACGCCGGTCTCGCCGACACCTACAATGCACTCGGTCAGCACGATAAGGCTATCGAGACCGCGCAAACATTGCTCGAACGCTCCGAAGACGATCCCGAAGGCTACTACCAGCTTGCCAGTGCCTACGACGCCCTCGGTCGCTACGATGAGGCCATCGAGAACTATCAGAACGCTATCGACAGCGACCCGCTCAATGTCGATTACTACAACGACCTCGCCGACACATTGCGCGAGGCCAAGCGTTATGACGAGGCTATCGACGCCGCACAACAAGCGATTTCAATGGACCCTTCGCTGCTACTCGCCTATGAGACGCTAGAGCAAATCTACCGCGAAACAGGCCGCACCGCCGAAGCCGACGAAGCCAAGCAACAGGCCGACCTACTCCGCGAGCGCGAAAATACAGTAGTGTAAATCTATACTGGAAATGATAACGGCAAGGCATCGTGCGATGCCTTGCCGTTATCATTTCCAGAACAGGTTAGTCGAGCTTCTCAATGGCGTCTGCAAACGCTTCAAGGTCGGGAACGCAGTGCTGGACATGTTCATAGAGAATTTCGTGATTCGGGGAAGATAGCAGAGCATCACGCAGGTCGGTCAGGACTTCCAGGCGATAAGCTAGTGGACGAGGCAGAAGTTGCTGAGATGCGAGTGTACTGAGTAGATCGTGGTAGCCCTCTGGTTTGCGAAGGCCAAGAGTGGCTACAATCGTGCTACAGATATGCAGAACGGCCTCGATTGCGAGTTGCAGGTAGCGTTCGGCAATGCTATGAACGTGGTAGTCGTTGATATACTCTTCAAGCGTTGTTGCACCCAGCTCGCGTAAAACGATACATGCGTTGCGTATCAGCTCGATTTTGGGCTGTAGTAGCTCTTTGTCGAGCGGCATTGTGGGATTAACCTGCCCGTAGAGGCGACGGCTCAACGCCTGATTCTGGATTTCGTCGAACTTCTTGAAGTCCAGGTAGTCCATGACCGCCTTTGACTCAAAAGAGACGCGCTGCTTTTCGTTGCGCGTGAACAGAATTTGCCCATATTTGATAACTTGCAGTTTAAGCAGGAGCGACGACTGGTTGAGAATTACCACGTCAATAGTATCGGATTCCAGGCGTTTCGCCAGTTCGCTGAAAAAGTAGAGTTGATAGTCCAGGAATTGATCGGCTTTGATCTGATCCATCAGGAGAATAGCGATATCCACGTCGCTGAGATGTCCGAACGAGGTTCGAGTGCTAAGAGAACCTGCAAGGTAGGCGGCGTTTACAGGACTTTGTGTAAAGAGTTGATTGAGCAGAGCTTGCTTCTCGAATAAGTTCATCAACACCTCCGAAAAAAGGGGCAGCCGAAACAGTTCTTGCAAGCAAGTATACCATAAGGATAAATAAAATGGGGATGAGTGTTGGCAAGGGCGGCGACCTTGTCAACACTCATCCCCATTTTATTTATCCCTCAACCCATTCTTCGCCGTTAGTGGCGACCTCTTTTTTCCAGATGGGGACGGTCTTTTTGAGGGTGTCGATGATGTAGCGGCACGCCTCAAATGCTTCGCCGCGATGTGGAGTGGCAACGACGATAATCACGCTGGCCTCGCCAATCTCCAGGCGCCCAAAGCGGTGCGCGACAGCGACACGTTCAACGCCCCAACGTTGTTGTGCCTCACTGATAATGGTGCGGATTTGCTGCTCCGCCATCTCCTGATAGGTCTCGTATTCGAGGTAGCGCACCTGTTTGCCGCGAGCGTTGTCGCGTACCACGCCCTCGAATACCACGATGCCACCCACGCTGGGATGACTCACCTCGGCAATCAAGGCATCGCGGTCCAGTGGTTCATGCGTCAACACAATCAACGGCTCCATCGTAGCACCTCCACCCATCGGGGGAATAAACACAAGCTCATCACCATTCTGCAGCACCGTCTCCGCTGGCACATAGCCACGATTAACGGCACACACCGACCGCTCTACCACAGGCTGTAAACGTGGATAACGTTCAACCAGCAATTCGCGCATCGTGGCAACGCGCGTCCCGTCATCGACGGTCAGCGTCTCCTCGTCGCGCCCCACGATCTCACGCAACGATGCAAAATAACGAATAGAGATGTTCATGGGGGAAGTATATCACATAGTGATGTGTAAAAATCTTATTCGTCCTCATAGCCAAGTTGCCTAGCTTTTTCAAATGCTTGTTGAGCCTCTCTTGACCTTTTTAGTTTCTGTAGTACAACTCCTTTGTCGTACCAAACAGTTGCATCCTCAGCATCTAGTTGAAGAGCTTCCTCATACGCTGCTAAAGCCTCTTCGTATCGCTTGAGATTTACTAGAGTTGCTCCTTTATTAAACCAACCATCTGAATCTTTAGCATCCAATTGAATAAATTGTTCATACGCAGTAAGAGCCTCTTCGTATCTTTTGAGCCTTGCCAAAGTAACACCTTTATTATACCAAGCAATAGCATTAAATGCATCAAGGCGAAGAGCTTCTTCATACGCTGATAGAGCCTCCTCATTTTGCTCAAGATATATAAGGGCTATTCCCTTACACCGCCAAGCGATTACATCTGCGGGATTAAGGCGAAGAGCTTGCTCATACGCTTCAAGAGCTTCCT
>CAXUGH010000251.1:3034-8037 GCA_964250365.1 uncultured Ktedonobacteraceae bacterium | reverse complement strand
ATTCTAAACTGGCTATTTTATATTACGCTCATGAACTGCAGCGGCATGTCAAAGATGGCATTAGCGTGATTGTTTTTGAACCTGGCTTCATGCCAGGTACAGGGTTGTCACGTGACCAAGCCCCAGCTGCTCAATCTATAGCACGAATGATGAGTCGTTTCCCTGGCGTATCTAAAACAGCTACCTCCGCACCAATGTTTGCTTCAGTTGCACTAGACGAAAAATGGTCACATCTGCGCGGTGGCGACTACGTAGTCAAAAACAAGCTTACCGAAGTCAAGCCTTTTGCAAATGATCGTGAAAGAGAGCTGCGGTTATGGCAGGCTACAAACGAACTACTTGAGGCCGCAAAATAACAAATACCATTTGTACATTTCTCTAAAAAAGCTCCCCCTTGAGAAAATTGACTGGGCACCCTTGCCTCACCACTGAAACATGGGAACGATTACCCAAATGGCCTATGTGTAAGCACTTCGTTTGACACATACCCCTCTTTCTCCCTTACAATCATGAAGATGCAGGAAGAAAGGAAGCTCTGGTTATGTCGGATCGCATTGGGCAACAACTACGAAACTATCGTCTAGTTCATCTGCTAGCAAGCGGCGGTTTCGCGGATATTTATCTGGGAGAACACTTGCACCTCAAGACTCAGGCTGCTATCAAAGTGTTACATGCATCCCTGGCAAGCGGCGACACGAAAGCTTTTTTGCAAGAGGCGCAGATAGTTGCTCATCTCAAGCATCCTCATATCATTCAGATTCTCGATTTTGACGTTGAAAATCATGTCCCCTTTCTTGTGATGGAGTATCTGCCTCATGGCAACATGCGGCAAAGACATGCGAAAGGAAGTCAACTTCCTCTTTCTACTATCATCTCCTATGTCAAGCAGATTGCCTCCGCTCTACAGTACGCACATGACATGCAGGTGATTCATAGAGACATCAAGCCAGAAAATATCTTGCTGAACCGAGAGAATGAAGTGGTACTCAGCGATTTTGGTGTAGCGGTCTTCGCTCAAACGCTCTCCTTTCCTAGTATTCAGGAAGTAGCTGGTACGGCACCGTATATGGCACCTGAGCAATTTCGCGGCAAACCTAGCCGCGCAAGCGACCAGTATGCATTGGCTGTTATGACTTACGAGTGGATAAGCGGCGCACTTCCCTTTCGCGGCTCATTTGCTGAGATTGCAAGTCAGCATCTACTCGTTTCACCGCCATTTCTACACGATAACGTTCCCACAATTCCACTACAAATCGAAGAGGTGGTGGTCAAGGCGTTGGCAAAGGAGCCTGAGCAACGTTTCGCAAACATACAAGATTTCGCGCTCGCCTTAGAGCAAGCATACGAGGAGTCGAGAGAAAAAAGTACGCTAAAGCCCTCTCCTTTCGCCCACAAAACTACTCTCGTCAATTTGCCAAGCCTTCCGTCACATTCCAATAAATCATCATTGTACACAACAATTCCAGCAAAAACTGCTATTCTCTCCTCTTTCATGGAAGAAGAGCAATTTTCACTCTCCCACGTCGAAGCAGCGCAACCTCTTGTGCGACTGTCAACCGCAACTCTGCCGCCTCGAACGAAGCAGCTATCGTCGAAGCTACCAGCGACGGACCCTTCTCATCCATTTCCGAGACATTCTCATTCAGCACCCTCTACATCTATAATGGTTCGCAGTATACGCATTTTCACAAAAGCAGTGCTGCTTCTTGCGCTCTTACTCACCTTATGCATAGGCGGTTTTCAATTCTTCTCTCCGCAGCTACGCAGCCAGATACTCACTAACGCGGCATCATCGCTTGGAATTACTCATGTTTCTCATCCTTCTCCTGTGGCACACCATCCCTTCACGGTCGCTAACAATGCCACGCTTGGCTTCAATCCACAGCACACTCACTTTAATACCGATGAAAACACTCTCTCACCCACGAACGTCTCTCGTTTGCAACTCGATTGGGCATCATCTACGGGAGGCAGTGGAATTATCGTAACAACCTCCTCACCGGTAATAGCAGATGGCATTATCTATATTGGCTCGGAGGATAACAAGCTGTACGCCTTCGACACAAGAAGTAGTAAAGGGAAACTGCTATGGAGTGTTCCAACTCAAGGAATTCTTGACTCCTCGCCAGCAATAGCAGGTGGTATTGTCTACGTCGGCTCGGATGACCACAAGCTGTATGCCTTTGATGCCAAAAAGGGCACGCTGCTATGGAGTGCCGTTACCGGAGATACCATCTATGCATCGCCCGTTGTGGTCGATGGTATTGTCTACATTGGTTCCGACAAAATGTATGCCTTTGATGCCAAAAGAGGAACGCTGCTATGGAGTGCTAAAACAAATGACCCTATAGCCTCTTCTCCAGCGGTGGCGAATGGTGTACTCTACATCGGTTCGGAGGATGGCAACCTGTACGCCTTCGATGCTAAAAAGGGCACGTTGCTGTGGAAGGCTCCCACAACAGTCGCCATTGTGTCCTCGCCAGCAGTGACGAACGGCATTGTGTATGTCGGCTCCAACAAGCTCTACGCCTTTGATAGCAAACACGGAAAACGCCTGTGGAGTGCCAACACAAATGACTACATTTTCTCGTCTCCAGCAGTAGCGAATGGCATTGTCTACATCGGCTCGCATGACAGCAGGTTGTATGCCTTCAATGCTAAAAATGGCACTCGCCTGTGGAGCGCGACAACTGGTGCGGTCATTAACTCCTCACCAACAGTCGCCAATGGAGTCGTCTACATCGGCTCCGACCAACTCTACGCCCTCGACGCCAGGAGTGGCATGCAACTCTGGACTACAGACATGCTCAATAGTATCGCCTCTACACCAATGGTCTCCAACGGAATACTCTACGTTGGCTCCAATCACGGACTGTACGCATTCTACGTTCCGAATTAACGGGACGAGGAAAAAATATGAAAATTATCGAATCATCCTCTCGTCCCTGCCCCCACTAGCATCCTCGTATCCGTATCGCTACTTATCAAATTCTTGGTCACGCGTTCGAGCAGCGTAGCTAACTCGGCCTCTTGCTCTGGCGACCAACCTTTAAGCAGGTCGGTGAGGCTTTGCTGATAGGCAGCGGTCAATTTATCGAACGTTTGTTGACCAGTAGGAGTGAGCGTAATTCGTGCCGCACTTGCACTATTGCCATCCGTCTGTGTTTCCGTAATGAGGTTGCGCTTCGTCAATTCCTCTAGTGCTGGCGCAAGCTGCTCGTTCGATACTTGTAGCCGTTTGGCGAGGTCTGTCCGCGAAATCGGTGCCTGCTCCTGAATACGGAACAGCATCCAGCTACTCAACGGGTCAAGGTCTACTTTGGCACGTTCGGCGAGGCGTTGATAGATGCGATATTGGCTATCGCGCGTCGCCAGCACATGTAATGCCTTCTCGATCTCTTGCTGTGAAGTGGATGCTTTGGGCATGGCGACACTATCACCAATGTTGTTTGCCTGTGCAGTCGTCTTGAAGCGCACCTCTGGTACCAGTAGTGTAAGAATAAAGGCTACGGCGGCAATCGGTGCGGCAATGAGAAATACCGTTTGTAATGATTGGGCGTAGGCATGTATGAACTCTCCGCGTATCGCTGCTGGCAAATGCTGAATAGCCGCAGCGTTCTCCCCGCGTCTCACATTAAAGCCAGGAGGGAGTGAGGAGGCTAGAGATGCGATACGCGCGGCTAGCAAATTTGAGAAGATTGCGCCGAAGATTGCCGTACCAAACGAGCCGCCGATGGAGCGGAAGAATGTTGAGCCAGAGGTTGCCGCTCCCAGACTGCGATACTCAACCGCGTTCTGTACCGCGATAACCAGTACCTGCATAACGAAACCCAGCCCCATTCCTAGTACAAGCATATAGACAGCGGAAAGCAGCACACTGGTTTGCTCATTCATGCTCGACAGCAGCAACAGACCAACGACCATTAAGGCGGTACCAACAATTGGAAAAATCTTGTAGCGTCCCCAGTGTGTGATCAACTGCCCGCTCGTGATTGAGGTGAGGAGAACGCCTAGCATGAGTGGCGTCAAGCGCAAGCCAGAAACAGTTGGTGATGCTCCATCCACCACCTGCATGAACAGTGGCAGATAGGTTACTACACCAAAGAGCGCAAAGCCAACTATGAAGCCGATAGCTGAGGTATAGCTAAAGACGTGGTTACGAAACAATGAGAGCGGCAGTACAGGCTCAGCGGCACGTTGCTCTACAACTATAAAGCCGATAATGAGTACGACTGCTATTACTGCCAGGAGAATAATCTGTGCTGATCCCCACGCAAATAACGTTCCACCCAGACTTGTAAGCAATACCAAACTTGTCACCGCAGCCGCTAGCACAGCCGTGCCGAGGTAGTCAATTCTATGACGCCCTGTACTTGCAAGGCTTGGGAGCGCAAACGCAATTACGACCAACGCAATTGCCCCAATGGGCAGGTTGATGTAGAACACCCAACGCCAGGAGAAGTTATCGACAAAGAAGCCACCGAGCAGAGGACCAGCGATGCTTGTCACGCCAAAGACCGCACCAAATATGCCTTGATAGCGTCCCCGCTCTCTTGGTGGCACCACATCCGCGATAATCGCCTGTGGTAGCACAAGCAAACCTCCGCCGCCGAGTCCCTGCAATGCGCGGAATATGATCAACTCTCCAATATTTTGGCTGATGCCACACAACACGGAGCCGAGCAGAAAGAGAACAATCGTCGCCTGAAAGATTGGCTTGCGCCCGTACATGTCGCCAAGCTTGCCCCATAGCGGCGTAGAGACGGTTGAGGCCAGCAGATAACCGGTCACGACCCACGAAAGCTGATTGAGGCCGCCCAGATCGCTCACAATAGTTGGTAATGCTGTTGCCACCACCGTCTGATCGAGCGAGGCAATCAACATGGCGAGTATCAGCCCACTGAATATTAACCATGTTCTACTCTGTACATTCGCTTGCTGTCCGCTCGTTGAACTTGCTACCGTCGCCATAGGTTGCACTCCTTCACTGGATGATTTGATAA
>CAXUGH010000251.1:0-3024 GCA_964250365.1 uncultured Ktedonobacteraceae bacterium | reverse complement strand
GACCAGATGTATCGCGTCCTAAGCCGATTTATCGGATATAGGCTAGTGGTGCAAACAAATTATAGGCGATAAATCGCTCGACGGACGCGATAAATCTGGTCCCTACGAAAACCATTGAATCAAGATTAGTAAATCGGTATGGTTCGTATCGTCTCCCTAGCTATAATACATTACACAAGCCACATGTAGGGACCGATTTATCGCGTCCAGGGGTGGGGTGGGGCAACGCGGCGACGACAATTCTTTCCAGTGACGTGTGCCCCACTACCCCACGAGGACGTGATAAATCGGTCCCTACCGCGTTCGACTCTTCATAAACCTTACCACAGCGCGTACAAGAAGGAACGTACCCACAAGTACGACAGGTAGCACCTCCATGAGACGCAAAGGTTCAGGACGGCGATAGCGTCGTATTCTGCGTATTGAAGTCTGCTTCATTGAACGCACAAATAAGCTAGCGCGTCTAGGTACAAATTTAGGCGGTTGGGGAGTGGGTAGTTCATCATCGTCATCCCAGGGGAGGCGTGGCTCTGGTTGGAGGCGACGGACTGGACGTATATCGACGGGCTTTGGAGAGAGAGGAAGACGTATCGGTTGCAGTGGAATTTGCTCCGTTGACCGCAGCGGTGGTAAGTCCTCCTCTTCGTCGAAGAGAAATGACAATGGTGTATCGTTGACATCCGTATGCGGAAAGTCTGGCTTTGGCAGGTCAATCTCTACATCGTCGTTCGCGAACAAAAAGTTGATGCCTTCCACTGCATCTGCCTGCTTGTTAAGAGCGGAAGGAGGCACAAAGTGCTGCGAAGGTCTCGTATAAAGAGGCTTTTCGGAGAGTAGTTCATCAAGTGTCTTCGCTGATTTGAAGCGAACGCTGTGCGCGATTGAGCGAATATAAGCACTATCGCTAATGACCTGAATATGTTTATCGTGTCGTCGAGCATAGAGATACAACGAATGCCAGGCACTCGATGTTTTAAGGAAATTGGAATGCGGAATGACGAGAACAATTTCTCTGGCAGTAATCGGTTCTATTCTCGCAAAAATCGCGGGAAGGTCATCTTCTGGGCTAACGTAAATGGCTTCATGATGATTGCTTGTTTGTCCCATCGTTCCATCTTTCTGTGTTTCTATGCACCCATGCCCGATAGTGTCTCTTGCGTCTCGCATTATAACGCGATATATGAGACAATGGCAATAGGAACAAACAAATTCCCTATCTCAAATAATGGAAAGCGAGTCTTTTATATATGTCCACCACTACCCCTAATACCTCCCCTGTAGCAGAAAAAGTGCCATCGTCTCCCTCATCGCGTCGCAGTTTTCAGGGTGCGTGGCTAATTGTGCTGGTACTCGTTGCGGGTGCGGCCTCGCTTGCGATTGAATTTGCCGCCTCGCGCCTGCTTGCCCCCTACTTTGGCACATCCCTCTTCGTCTGGGCAAATCTGATTGGCCTGATTCTGCTCTACCTGACCATTGGCTACTACGTCGGTGGACGTATCGCGGACCGCTATCCTCGTCCCATCGTCCTGTATGGACTAACAGCAGCAGCAGCCCTTCTCACGAGCCTGATTCCTGTATTGTCGCGCCCCATTCTTACATGGTCGCAGTCGGCCTTCGCAACCTACTCGATAGGCGTATTTTACGGTTCGCTCGTCTCGGTAATCCTGCTCTTCGCCCTGCCCATGATTCTGCTTGGCTGCGTCTCGCCCTTCGCCATTCGTCTCTCGACGGAGCAGATTGTGCGCTCAGGCCGTACCGCTGGACAACTCTACGCCATCTCGACGGTTGGCAGCATCTTCGGCACCTTCTTCCCCGTCTTCGTCCTCATCCCCGACCTCGGCACCTATATGACCTTCTTTACTACCGCACTTGCCCTGCTCCTCGTCTCGCTAGTCGGTATTCTCATCTCGCAACGGAGCAACGGATCGCACGACAATGACGAACTTCGCAACGGTAAGGCTCCTGCAAGGCGGAGAAGAGGACGCAACCTGCTCCCGCTACTCCTGCTTATTCCATTGGGACTAACTCTCTTTGGTATTCAAGGTCCAATCAAACCCGCGAGTGGCACTGATGGCGGTGGTGTTCTCGTCGCCGAGAAAGAGTCTGCCTATAACTATATTCAAGTGGTGCGCGTGGGTCATGAAATGCAACTCGTTCTCAACGAGGGGCTTGCTGTACACTCCATCTACAATCCCGATGCAGTCCTTACCACTGGCCCGTGGGACTATTTTATGGTTGCTCCATTCTTCAACAAACCGCCCTTCACAACGCAGCAGGTCAAGAGAGTGTGTATCATCGGTCTCGGCGCAGGCACGATTCCGCACGAGTTCACGCAGGTCTATGGTTCCTCTGTTTCTATTGACGGTGTGGAGATCGACGGTGATATCGTCAACATGGGGCGCAAATACTTCGCAATGAACGAGCCGAACCTACACGTTACCGTGCAGGATGGTCGCTACTTCATACAAACCACAGCGCAAAAATACGACCTCGTTGGCATCGACGCCTACCAGCAGCCCTACGTTCCCTTCCAGTTGACTACTAGCGAGTTCTTTTCTGAGGTCAAGAGTCATCTCACGCCAACGGGTGTTGCCGTGATCAACGCGGGTCGCACCTCACACGACTTCCGGCTCGTCAATGCCCTCTCACAGACGATGCGCTCCGTCTTCTCGAACGTCTACATCATCGACACCGAACGCTTCTCCAACAGCATCATCATCGGCACCAACGCGCATACCGCACTGGACAACTTTTTCATCAATGCGGAACGCATGACCAACGCTCCACTAGCAACCGTCATGAACAGCAGTATCGCCTACGGCAACATGCGTGAGGAGCATACGGCGAGAGTCAACTTCACAGACGACCGCGCCCCCGTTGAACAACTCATCGACTCCATCATTCTCAATGTCGCCGAGAGCGGGAAGGAATAAACGGACAAAGAAAATCGCAACAGGGCTTAGGCAGTTGGGCTTTTATTTGTGCGGTTTTCATGCAAACTTTTACGTGGAGTTTGTTCCCCGC
>CAXUGH010000250.1:730-8080 GCA_964250365.1 uncultured Ktedonobacteraceae bacterium | reverse complement strand
TGCGTGCTACTGTGCGCCGCACAGTAGCACGCATCTCCCCTCTTCTCTTTTTTAGGGTGGTTATGCTAGAGCTTGATCGAGGTCGGCGAGAATGTCTTCGATATCTTCGATGCCCACCGAGAGGCGTAGCAGTGTGTCGTTCAGGCCACGTGACTCGCGGATATCTCTCGGAATCGAGCCATGCGTCATGGTCGCGGGATGACATACCAGCGACTCGACTCCGCCGAGGCTTTCAGCAAAAGTAAAGACTTTGAAGCGGCGCACGATCTCCTCTACATCGGAGAGCGTGCCCTTGAATTGGAACGAGACCATGCCACCGAAGCCGCTCATCTGCCGCTTCGCCAGTTCGTAGTCGGGATGAGAGGATAAACCCGGATAATAGAGCTTCTCGACGCGCTTATGCTCCATCAAAAAGCGAGCAACCGCGCGTGCGTTCTCTTCGTGCTGGCGCATGCGTACTGCTAACGTCTTGATACCGCGCATCGTGAGCCACACATCGAAAGGTCCTGGAACTCCACCGGCGGCATTTTGAAAGAACTTGAGACCCTCATAGACCTCAGTATTGCTTGTCACTACTGCTCCGCCAATCACATCGCTATGCCCATTGATGTATTTTGTCGTGCTGTGTAGTACGATATCGGCACCTAGCGTCAACGGTTGCTGGAAGTAGGGGCTTGAAAACGTATTATCCACTACCAATAGAAGGTTGTGACGATGAGCCACTTCCGCGACAGCTTGAATATCAACCAAGCGTAGCAGAGGATTCGTAGGAGTTTCGAGCCAGATAAGCTTTGTGTTGGGGCGAATAGCCTTCTCGTATTCGTCAATTGCCCCTGCTGTAGCATAGCTTGTCTCGATATTGTAACGGCTCATGATACGCTCGAATATGCGATAGGAACCGCCATAAAGATCATCGCACGAAACCATATGATCGCCTGCGCTCAATAAGCTTAATACCGCGTTTTCCGCCGCCATGCCGCTTGCGAAGGCCAGCCCATAAGTACCATTTTCAAGCGATGCAATACACGCCTCTAATGCGCTGCGTGTGGGGTTGTCTGTACGCGCATACTCGAACCCTTTATGTTCTCCTATGCCCGTTTGAGCATAGGTTGATGTTTGATAGATTGGGGTCATAATCGCGCCCGTCGTTGGGTCTGGCTCCTGCCCCGCATGAATAGCTTTCGTCGAGAATTTCATAAGAGACTCCTACATGAAGATTGAAAAGAATATAACATTGCATCGCCAAAAGTACAACAAATAAGGACTCATGTTTCGCTTATGAAAACAACAAATGTGTACTCCCTTATTCCGCTACGGAATGTATGGCTTATTCGTGATATGATAAGAAGTATATTGAATAAGACCTTGCCAGAGATAAAGGAATCGGATAGCGCATGAGCAATACATCTCCATTAGCACAGGGCAAACAGAAACCAAGAGTAGGCGTGATGTTGGTGCATGGCTTGAATGGGAGTCGGCACGATATGCAGGAGTTGAGCGATCTCTTCTATGCACAGGGGATGATTACAGAAAATATTCTGTTGCCGGGGCATGGCAGCAACGTGCGTGATATGTTGCCTCTCGGCTGGCCCGAATGGTCGGAGGCGGTGCTTTCCGAGTTGCATGCGCTCAAGCAGCGTTGTGATCTCGTCTTTTTGATTGGACACTCGCTCGGCGGTGCGCTCTGTCTACATGCGGCGGCACACGAAGAGGTCGCGGGGGTTGTGACGATGTGTGCGCCCATTTCGATGCATGTGTGGATGATGCCAGTAATTTCACTTGCTAAACGCTTCACTCCACTTGTTCCCACCATCCGCGAAGATGTGCGAGACCCGGAGGCGCGGCGTCGCTACACGCGCGACGTATACCGCTGGACGCCGATGGCACCCGTCGAGAGTATGCTGCGTTTCCTCCCACAATTGCAAACAGAGCTAGCACAGATTACCGCCCCAGCCTTAATCATGACCGCTGTGCATGACCATGTAGTTCCCGCACGCGATGGGCGCACAATTTATGCTCTGCTCGGTTCGCAAGAGAAACATCTTATAACGCTCCGTCATTCCTATCATGTCATTATGAAGGATCATGACCGCGAAGAAGTGTTCACGAAAACGATTGCGTTTGTGCAACAGCACGCGCAACGCTATATGGCTAAAAGCGACCAGAAATCTGTAGGTGCCTGATTTATCACGCCTTGTATGTTCTTGTATCAAATGCACCAATAAGTAAGAGCAGAAAGTGAATGTATTGTGACACAGCAAGCGACTACTCCACCAGCATCTCCTGAACACGTCTCGCAGCCTTTACCAGAGCAAACAAGACATGTCTCGAAGAGGGGAATATTTGTCTTGCTTGTGCTTGTAGGGATGTTGCTACTGCTTTTCACAGGTCAGTTAGCCTGGAACATTTCACAGACCGTTGCACATAAAGCAGACACGCGTCCACGTCCGACTGCTACAGTCGATAAAGACGTTGGTCCTCTGCTCCCACCTGGAAAATCGTCCGCACCACAGTTGACGCTACCAACTGGCAAGTATGTTGTCTATGAGCAGCAGAATGGTATCTCTGTCGTGCCGGTCTCCGGCGGCATTGCTACACTTCTTACCACTCCTGGTTACAGCTATAACCGTGCGGTACCAGCGCGTATTACTCCATCTGGTCAACTCCTATACAGTGGTAACGGTTTGTGGCTAGCCGATATCTTTTATGGCACGACAAAGCAGATCGCCACGTTACCCGCTGGTCAGGTTATTACCTCTCTGGCGTTGAGCGATGATGGCACAACTATTGCATGGAGTACGGAACCCGCGAATGGCGTTGGGAAGACTGTCTTGTATGCCGGTCTGCTGGAACAATCGGCACCCATCTATCAACATGATGCAATCGACTGTCCATGCTATCGCGTCTTCTCTTTTTTGAACGGCACCAACAAACAGGCGGACTCGACACTTTTACTCACTGATGATCGCGGCGATCATCATGCCGTGATGTATGGCCTGTGGAGCTTTAATCTCAATGGCACATCCTCGGAGCCACAGTTGTTACTACCAGGAGATTCGCCACAGGGACCCCTTGCTCTCTCTTCCAATAACACACTTTTGTATTCGACGAGTCTAGGTATTGTACCCACTACCGATGACCAGAGCGTTCCCGTAGATATTGCCTCGCTCAACTATGCTAACAGCCTTTCCATGACGAGTATCAACGCGCCCACGAGCGTAGGCGATTCCACCTTTTCAAAGAACGGTTTCCACATGGTTTTGCCTGAGCAGCAATATTTGAGCAATAGTGCCGCCTACCACTGGGTCACGACACCCACCTTTTCGAGCGATGGGCATACCCTCGTCTACGTGGAATTTTCGAGCGATGCACAGGTGCCCTTTGATCGCCACAACGCTGTCTATATCGTGCATAGTACTGGCTCTGATTCTCATTTAAGCGTTGGCAAGCCGCAACTGCTAGCGACATCGACAGACCTGTTTGTTGAGTTAGGAGCGTGGATCAGTAGCTCGATGTTGACATTTTACTCTGATGGTACGCTCTATGCGCTTGATACAACAAATGGAGCTACTGCTCCAATTCTTCGTACAAAAACCTACGCACGAGCTATTGCGGTTGTCGAAGGTAGCACCGAATGAGCGAGCGTGGAGTCAAGGATGACAGAGACAAGCTAGTTAGGGGGAGTGAGCATGATAGCGCAGGAGGGCATGACAGGGGCAAGCCCCGTCACTACTATACTGTGCGCCACTTGGTGGCTTGCTATGCAGGGAGATGGGGACACAGCATTCTGCTGGTCCTGTTCGCCTTCTTTTGTTTTGCCTATCCATTTGCGGTTATTGGTGTAGCCTTCGATGTCCACCCACCTTTTTCGCTGGATTGGGCGGGGAGTGCCTTGCTTTTCCTCGAAGGGCTTCTGCTTCTTGTCGCGGCAAGTTTGCATTATGGCTGGTTACGCGGTCTGCTGGCAGGGATAAGCGTGATTGTGCTATCCTACTGTGTCGAGGCGTTGGGTGTGGAAACAGGCTTCCCTTTCGGCGTCTACCGCTACACAAATGTCTTGTTCCCGCGCTTGCCCGGAGGTGTGCCACTTGCTGTAATGTTTGCGTGGGTGCTGATTGTCTTCGGCGCTTATGGTTGTCTACGCATAGAGAAGCGGGGCTTGGGGATAGGAGGTGCCTTGCTAGGTGCTGCTCTTGCGACGCTGCTAGACCTCGAAATCGAGCCTGTCGCGTTCCACGTCGAGTCCTACTGGAAGTGGCTCGCCCCTGGATACCCCAACTATTATGGCGTACCGCTTGCGAATTTTGTGGCGTGGTTCGTCGTCGCTTTTGTGCTGTTGTTGCTGGTCGATGCAATGTTTTTTCGTTTCCACCAACTCACAATACATACGAATCGGTCAACCATGACGCCCCAAAAATCCATAGGGACCAGATTTATCGCGTCCGACGCTCAATTCATTGAGCGAGATCATAACGATGACCTTGTACAAAGCGTTTCGGACGGAATCTCGCGTGATAAATCACGCAGCGGACGCGATACATCTGGTCCCTACGAAAATATATTGGTGATACTCATGCCGCGTGTCCTCTTCAGCACCAGCCTCTTCATGTTTGGCCTCGTCGATCTTACGCATGGCTACTATGGTGCAACTTTGCTTGGTCTACTTGCTGGGTTGATCGTGTTGGTGCTATCTTTTATAAAAAAGGGAAAAATCTATGCAAACACGTAATATAAACTTTCGCTCGCTACCAAAAACTCTTGCACGTCTCACAATGGGCACTCTCTTTATGTTGGCATCCAGTATGCATTTCACGGCGAGTGAAGCTGAGCTAAAAATTATCCCTAAATTTTTGCCACTTCGTCGTGAAGCACTCTACATCACGGGCGTCTTTGAGTTTCTTGGTGGTCTCGGCCTATTTGTGCCAAATGCAAAAATTCGTCGTGCCTCCGCATGGGGACTGGTTGCGCTGCTCATCGTTATTTTTCCTGCTAACGTCTATCAAGCAGTAAAAAATATTCAGCTTGGTGGCTTCATGAACACGCGCCTCTATCAATGGGGACGCCTCCCCTTCCAGGCTGTGTTTATCTGGTGGGCATTGTGGTGTACGAGCGAGAAATGATGATAAAGGTTTTACAGAGCGTATGGAACCTCACAGAAGTAACAGGGAGACCCTGTTACTTCTGTGAGGTTCCATACTCCCTCCCCTTCCAAACAGTTCCCCGTTTGCGATAGTGCCAGCGTATCGAATTGAGCAAAATCAGGCATTCAAGCGCAATTGAGACGGGATGTAGCAAGCAGAGCAAGAACATTTTTATACGCCGCCTATGAGTGAAGCGAAGTGTCAATAGCACACGCATGAGAACTGGCAATAGGTAAGCAATTGCTGCCAGTAGCCATATGGCTAACGAGAGATGAAATAGTGGGACAGTAAATATGAGGAGGAGTGGCACTACGAAAAGCAGGATATTCAGCAGTAAGGCGACGAGCGCGAACGGCAGCGAATAGTTGTAAAAGGCGAAGAGATTCTTTGAGAAGCCAGCCCACACCTCCGAAAACGAGCGATACATACGACAATGTACTACGTCCTGTGCATCGACGAACACTATGCGAAAGCCTGCCGCCTTGGTTGCACGCGCTAGCAGAACATCCTCCAAAATGCGATTCTTCACCGCTTCATGTCCGCCGATATGCTCGTATGCCGTTCGCTCGAAGCACAACAGTTGTCCGTTGCCTGTAGAGAGACTAGGTTCAGGTCGTCGCGTAATGAGCGCGATAGGTAGCAACGTCATAATCGTAAAGGTGAGTAGTGGCACGACAAGTCGTTCGCCTATGCTATCAAGTTCGTAGGTCGGTTGCGCTGTGATCAGCGATACATGTTGTGTCTGCATACTGTCGAGAACGGTTGTCACCATTTTCGGATCATGCACCGTATCGGCATCTGTAAAAAACAGATAGTCACCCTGTGCATGCTGGGCAAGCTGATAACATGCGAAGTTTTTGCCACCCCATCCACTCGGTAACGCCTCGCCCTGCAAAAGTCGCAACCTTCCCCGTTGTTGCAAAGGCAATTCGTCGATAATGCTTTGTACAATTGCCGCCGTCGCATCACTGCTCGCATCGTCCAACACCAGTATCTCTAATCGCTCACAAGTCTGAGCCACCAGCGAACGCACACACCGCTCAATTGTCAACTCCTCATTCCGAGCCGGAATCAAGACCGAGATGAGCGGTACTGCTGCGTTTTGATGAATTTGCTGCAAGCTGTCATGTAGTTGTAGGCGTGGGAATGTTAATAGGTTGATGATGAGGATAACGAACATGATGGAGAGGATGAAGAGCGAGAATGAAAGGTAGCATTCTATAAAGGGCATGACAGGGGCAAGCCCTGTCACTACTATACCGTGCGCCACTGCGTGGCTTGCCACGCGATATTCGTGTATAGTAGTGACAGGGCTTGCCTCTGTCATGTTTGCGATCATGCTGTTCATAGTCATTGCCTACCAATCTGTTTCCTCAACAGCACCGCGTCGAAAATCCTATTTGTAGATGCTCGCCCCTGTATCAGTTGCTTGAAAGTGGAGTAGTCGCTAGCGACAATATCGGCGTGCAACTGGTCGAGTTCGGCTGTCACCATCGTTTCGAGTTGATGCGTGCATTGTTTGAGGAAGCCAGGAGCGCGAGCGGTGTCCGCGTCAATACATATTGGTTCGCCAAGGCTGATAAACAGGTCTGGTCGTTGCTCCGCGAGATAGTCGATGCGGATAGCCAGTGGATAGACAAGGCTCGGCGTTGTGAGACGGGCAAGATGAGCCGCTCCCGTGAAAAATTCTAGTGGGCGATGATCGTTGAGCGCGATTTCGCCCTGTGGAAAGAGCCAGACCATGCGCCCCGCTTTCTCTTTTAGCATACGAGCTGCATATTGAAGAGACTGCATCGCTGAGCGTGCGTTTTGGCGGTTCACCGAGAAGCAGCCGATCCAGCTAAAAAAGAAATAGCGGCGCAGTTGCGCCTCCTCCATCATCAAATAGGGATCGACGCCAAGTTGCCGCGCAACGAGTAACGCAACATAACCATCCCACCATGTCGAGTGATTGGCGCAGATAATCATTGGTAGTTTGCGCTGCTCGTTTGTATACGGACTGCGTTGACGATAATGGATGCGGTCAAAATGTGAGCGGAACGAATTATCTATCAGTCCCTCGACGAGATATTCGCCGAGCGGAAATTTGCGTGCGGGAATCATCTGCTAGCCCTCTTAATCAATGGGTTTGTGATTCAATGGGTTCGTGATGAGGTAGGGCAGGGAGGCCGCCCCGGGGTGCCGATAAACGGTGGTTGTGGTTTTTTTT
>CAXUGH010000250.1:0-720 GCA_964250365.1 uncultured Ktedonobacteraceae bacterium | reverse complement strand
CCCCTACACGTTGCGTTCGTGTTTCTATATGTAGGGGAGACCCTTGCGGTCTCCCTGCCTTCTCCCTGCCATTCTTACCCATCTATCCCTTATAATAACATCCATAGAGTAACGAAAACAACGAGGAACGAACAAACGTGTCACACAAAGAAATTATCGTCATTGGTGCAGGCATCGGTGGCCTCTCCGCCGCCATTCGCCTTGCCACACAAGGTCATTCCGTCACTGTGTTAGAGCGACAGGCACAAGTCGGCGGCAAGATGAACCGCATCGAGAGAAATGGCTTCAGCTTCGATACCGGTCCATCACTCATCACCATGCCCTATGTATTAGAAGACCTGTTCCGCTCAGCAGGGCGCGACCTCAAGGACTATCTTGACCTGATGCCACTCGACATCACATGCCGCTACTATTATCGTGATGGCCTCGTGTTGAATGCATGGCGCGACTCCGAACGCATGGCTCAAGAGTTCGCACGTCTCAATTCGCACGATGGAGCCGCTTTCTATCGTTTTCTCGAATCAGCACGCGACGTCTATCAAGCCGCCGCCGATCCATTCTTGTATCATAGCCTCGGCAATCCACTGAATGTACTGTGGACATTTATACGCTATGTGTTATGGGGACATGCCGACAGGTCGGTAGGGACCGATTTATAGCGTACCCGGGGTGGGGGGGCGGGGGCTAAGGGGCCCCCAAGGATAGGGGGCCCCCGCGTTG
>CAXUGH010000249.1:0-8091 GCA_964250365.1 uncultured Ktedonobacteraceae bacterium | reverse complement strand
GCAATTTGGGATGTTGTATGTTCAATGGCTATTGAATTTGGAAATCGGCGGTGGTTTGTGGCACCGAGCCATCAGAGCTGGCAATCAGGATGAATGTATAGGATGTACTACTTCCCTGTGGCACCAGGAAAACAGCTTGTCCAGTCTTCCCTGAAGAACCAGCAGGGTAACTTGTGGGGAAGTTTGTAGCTGATTCGGGCGAGCTTTCCGTGTCTCCCGCTTTAAGACGCATAGAGCTATTCCAGTATTCGCTCACATCCTTCTGCGAGGGATTATCAATCTTGAAGTTAATGCTGACATAGAGCATACCTTTTTTCGCCTGTACCGCTGCGTTACTCCAGCTTAAAGTAGCGTTCGTCATGGTCCAATTCAATCCCTCGTGCTGAAACGTCTTGTTCGGGGTCGAGGTCTTGTCCTTGTACTTTGACAAATCGGCACTGGCAGCTAAAGGTATGCTCATTTGTGCATCTTCATTCGTACCTAAAACGAGGGTCATCTGACTGGGTTTTACCGTCGTTGGAACGGGGAAGTCCACCCAGTTTGTACGCGATACCGAAGCATCAGGAGAGACGCTGTGCGACTCATTCAAAGGTTCGACAGTGCTTCCGTCAGGCAATGTCAAGCGTGCAATACTACTATAAACAAAATCAGCATTCCCTGAAGCTGTGTTTTGCTCTTTTAAGTCGAGTCGTGCCACGCCTATAGACTGAGATGAGCTATCATCAGAAAAGCTCTGCGCTTGCTGCACATCAACGATGGTAATGTTATCGCTCGCATAGGTAAAGGTTGAGCCGATAGCCGTCTTTGTAGTTGGACCCAGCGTCGGCGTGACATCGTTCGAGCCGCTACTATAAGAAGAGGTTCCCGCAGTTGCGGTCTTAGATGCATTGCTCACTATAGCCGTTCCACCTCTGTAGAGGAAATAGCCGATGGAGCCGCATATAACCAACAGAATAAGTACAGCAATACCAACGCCACAACCGATACCGCGCCACACTTTGCCAGAGTTGCCTTTCTGTGGCTGTGCATAAGCGGGGACGGATGCAGGTTGAGATGGCATTTGACCTGGATTCATCGGCGGTGGCGGTGGTGTTTGTTGCGAGTACTGTGGCCCGTTGGACTGATAACGCTTATATTGCGGACCGTCCATCGGTGGCGGAGGTGGCGTCGGAGTCGCCTCTCTGGTTGCCATATCTGCTACATCAGAGGGCGTTTCACCGCTTAAAGCTGTTGGCCTATTGCCTTCATCAGCCATTGAAAATCCGCAGTTCGAGCAGAAACGTTGTCCTGCTGGAACTTCATTTCCACATCGTGGGCAAGAACGACTGGCTTGCTGCGTCATAGACATGCTCCTTAGATTTTATAATAAGTACAGCTATGCATTTTTAAGCATAGCTGCCGAATCGAAGCCGCTTTGTACTTGTAATACAAGGTGAACGCTAGAGTCGTTGTATTTTATGAGATGAAAAAAGAGATATAACGAATAGATATTCGCTACATCTCTACTATAACATAAGCAGAACCGTAAGTATATGGCTTAGGTCACTATTTTATTGTTTCCCTTCTCACACCTCTATGAGGAGATGTTTATGCACCACTACTCACCGTCTGGTAAAAGGCTGGCAAGTTCGGCGTTCCCAGTCCTGTTGTAAAATCCCAGCCAGGGGTGGCGGGATAGTACAAGTTGTTGCCACTGGTCACATCAAAGTATGGCTGTCCTCCACTCCCTCTATTCGCAACATTATAGAACATCGACGGGCCATAGGAGAAATGCTTACTTTGCTTGATCGTTCCCTCGTTGACCAGAGCTAGACCTGCCGCCCAGATTGGTGCTGCCGCGCTCGTGCCACCAACAGCTCCCCACTGTCCTTTGAAGTACACCGCGAGGGCATAGGCTACCGCCGAAATGTCAGGCAACTGCCGTCTTCCAGCCGAATAGCGATTCTGCACGCCAGAAGCATTCTGCCAACTTTGCCGTGTAAATGCTGCACTGTTGCCTCCGCCGCTTCCCCACTGATTCGTACATTGTGATTGATTGCTGCCATCGGACCATGCAATTTCTCTGGCACGAGTCTGGTTGCTGTTAATTTGGAGAATGGTTCCACCAACTGCTGTCACCCACGGATCGCTCGCGGGAAAGCTTACCGAGAGTTGTCCATAGCGACGTGTAGTAAACGCTCCACAGTCGCCACTTGCGATCAACACCGTCATGTGTTCGGCTTTCATCAACTGCTGTATACTGCTATCAATCGCCATCGCATCGTTCGACGACATCTCTTGCTCCGCCGCCCCTAAGCTCACGCTTACCACTTCACCGCTACTTGCATTGTTCACGTTATCATCACTAATCTGCTGCAACATGTCGTTGACGTTAGTCCACACATCATCGCTTGCATTGCCATCCGTCTGATAGGCAACAATGTTGGCAGAACGCGCAAGACCCGCAACCATCTGAATATCCAGCGTAGACTCACCCAAAGCATCTGAGGGGTGTCCATCGACATTCACTATTGAAAGATGTCCCTTGAATTTGATGCAGTCGAGGTAGTTTTGCACATCGGAGCGATAAGAGCCATCAATCTCCACCAGATTGACGGTCATGTTCTCGCCGTTCAACCCCTGTTGCCAGAGTTGGCTATAGCCATAGGCACCTGCGACATCTCTAGGTAACAGCGTATTTTGTAAGGGGGAGCAGTCTGGCGCACTCTGCTTATTTGCATTCGTTTTTCCGCTGAGTTGCATGGTAAAGTCGTGCTGTGGCTTGCTACTGTAGTTGTCGAGTCCTGTAATCACCTGTATAGAATCGGTAAGTGCCCTTGGTGCCTTTGGCAGCGTTTTGGGCGCAAAGAAGGTACGTCCCTGATAGCTATGGACGACAAAGCTTGTTTGTAAAACCTTTGCAATCGTGCCCGCCTTGGCATCAATCGCTAGATGAGTGCGAAGTTTATTCAGCTTGAGCGCAATCCCTGCTGGACTAAAGAATTTCTTAATATTTTGATAGGTAGCATCGCTAATGCCTATCTTACCAGCGAAACGCTCTAAGTTTGATGATTGCCCCGGCTGTATCTTCTGATTCTGCATCGAGTTGAGTACGCTCTGATTCATCTTGAACGTAATCCTCACATGCATCGGTGTATTATCGGGCAGTTTTCCCGTAATCGGAGAACTCAGCGCGGCGGCAGGAATGCCGAGGTCAAGCGTTGTTATTTGCAGGGGTGCAGGAGTGCTGACACTGACGCCATTACAACTAGCGAGGGGTGCCAGCAATAGCACAAGGCCGAGCAGTCCCAATAGTGTTCGTCCGCCCATTGCACGACCCAGTTTAGAAAACAAAGACATGTATAAATACCTCCAATATAAAAAGCCAAAACATCTATCTGTAACACGGTTTAAGAGGAAAATTGGTTCTCTTGATAGGAAATCTGAAATAGAAACAAACGTCCTATTGTTTATATAAGTACAGCTACTCCTATTAGACACGCACATTGCTTCGCTCGTGCGCGGACGCGATAAATCGGGTCCCTACAACTGATTGAACGCACAATCAACGTTATTTCCTCATGGAAAAGTGATATACTAAAGCATATAATTGGAAAAAATATTCTACTCAAGGACAACGAGACATGCCAGAATTTAAGGTAGAGTCCCCATTTCAGCCGACTGGCGATCAGCCAGAGGCCATTAAACAACTTGTCGAGAGCATTAGAAAAGGCAACAAGCACCAGACGTTGCTCGGCGTAACTGGAAGCGGCAAGACGTATACCGTCGCAAAAATCGTTGAAGAGGTGCAGAAGCCAACAATTGTGCTTGCGCCGAACAAGACGCTCGCGGCACAGCTTTATAGCGAATACAAAGAGTTTTTCCCCAATAATGCCGTTGAATACTTTGTCTCGTACTACGACTACTATCAGCCAGAAGCCTATATTCCGCGCTCCGATACCTTCGTCGAGAAAGAGAGCATGCTCAACGAAGAGATTGAGAAACTGCGCCTCTCCGCGACGCGCAGCCTCTTCGAGCGCAAAGATGTTCTCATCGTCGCCTCCGTCTCATGCATCTACGGTCTCGGTAGCCCGGAAGAATATGGCGAGGTCGTTTTGACGCTCAAGGTCGGCGACGAGCGTAGACGTGATAAAATATTGCGTCACCTGAACGAGATTCAGTACGAACGCAACGACGCCAACTTCGTTCGTGGACGCTATCGTGTACGCGGCGACGTGTTGGAAATCTTTCCGGCTTATGAAGACGTTGCGGTTCGTATCGAGTTCTTCGGTGACGAGATTGAGCGCATGACCGAGATCGACCCTTTGACGGGAGAGGTACTGGGCAAACGCCAGAAGCTCGACATCTATCCCGCCAAACACTGGGTCACGACGCAAGAGCGGCTCAACGCCTCCATCAACCTGATCGAGAACGAGCTAGAGGATCGCTTGAAGGTGCTTGAGTCCGAGGGTAAGCTGCTAGAGGCGGCGCGTTTGAAGCAGCGTACAAATTTCGATATCGAGATGTTGCGCGAAACGGGCTTCTGCTCCGGCGTCGAAAACTACTCGCGCCACCTCGCGGGACGTGGAGCAGGTGATCAGCCCTGGACGCTGCTCGACTACCTGCCCGATGACTACCTGCTCGTGGTTGACGAATCGCACGTCGCACTGCCACAGGTACGCGGCATGTTCGCGGGTGATCGTTCGCGTAAGCAAGTGCTGGTAGACTACGGCTTCCGCCTGCCATCGGCACTCGATAACCGTCCATTGACCTTTGCCGAGTTCGAGCGACATGTCAAGCAGGGCTTGTACGTCTCGGCTACTCCTGGCCCTTACGAGTTTGAGCATAGCCAGGAAATTGTCGAGCAGGTAATTCGCCCAACAGGGCTGATCGACCCTGAGATTACTATCAAACCGACCAAAGGCCAGATCGACGACCTGCTAGCACAAATTCGCCAGCGTACCGAACGTGGACAACGCGCGCTCGTAACCACGCTCACCAAGAAGATGGCGGAAGACCTCGCCGACTACATGCAAGAGTTGAACATCAAGGTGCATTACCTGCACTCTGAAATCGACACGATTGAGCGCGTCGAGATTCTGCGCGACCTGCGCCTCGGCGTCTACGATGTCGTCGTGGGTATCAACCTGTTGCGCGAGGGACTCGACCTGCCAGAGGTATCATTGGTGGCGATTCTCGATGCCGATAAAGAGGGCTTTCTGAGATCGGAAGGGTCGCTGATTCAGATGATTGGTCGTGCCGCACGTCACGTCGATGGTAAAGTCGTCATGTACGCCGACAATATCACCAAGTCGATGCGTCGCGCAATCGACGAGACGAACCGTCGCCGCTCGCTCCAGACGAGCTTTAACGAGGTCCATTCCATCACGCCGCGCGGCATCAAGAAAGAGATTAGAACACTTTCTGAGCGCATCAAGGCGATGAGTGGCGCAGAAGTTGTCGGAGCCGATGGCAAGACAACCTCCGTTGCACTCGCTGGTATTCCAAAGGATGAAGCCCTACGCCTCATCAAAGACCTGGAATCGCAAATGCGTAACGCCGCCAAACAACTCGACTTCGAGAAGGCTGCACAACTACGCGATCAGGTGATTGAGGTACGGCGGTCAATGGTGGAGTAAATTCTAAAGGGAGGAGCATTGGTAACATGCTCCTCTCTTTACTTATGCAGCGGACGTGTCGAGAACCCAACGTGCAATATTCTCATCAGGAGCCTTTGTCACATGTCTAATGAGTATATGGAGAGCAACTGAATCTCTCACTTTCGCAACTTTTTGCTGAGCAAGTTCTGCCAGTGGCGGGAAACGCTCCTGCACAATCTCAACGACAACCTGTTGAAGTGCCTCAACAGCACCTTCCACTCTGCCCTCGGCTTTTCCCTCCACCAAGCCTTCCGCCAGACCTGCCGCTTTGCCTTTAGCCTCTCCCTCTGCTAAACCTTCTGTTCTACCTTCTGTTCTACCTTCTACTAGAGCTTTAGCTTTGGCTCTCTGAACAAAGCGGCTTTCCTCTAGCATGCTTACCAAATCTTCCATATACGTCTCCACTTTTTGCTTGTGCTCTACCGATATCGTATCTGATCGCTGAAGAAACACATCAAACCATAAGAGCTGCTCACTCAAACTTCGTTGGTTATCATTATACACTACCTTTAGCTCTGAAACAGCATCCGTCAATACTTCGTCTGTGACATTTCGCATTGTGGGAAGCAAAGGATAAATGCTTATCTGATGCTGCTGTAAATACGCCTTTGCGTCTCGTTCCCATAAAGCAATAATGTGAAATTTGAAGTTTAGAACCTCTTCACCACCTACTGTGATCTTTAACGGAGTCTCAGGCAGTGTGGTACGGAATGGATAAATAACAATAGAGATTCCAGGCTTCCTATGTTTCTTTACGAGAATGCCATAGTACTCAAGCAGCCTGTACGCCATAATACTATCTGCCTGTGTCTGTAGCTCGATCTGAACTATGCATTCTTCGCCTTTATAGTGACCACTGTAAACACGATCCGCTCTTAACGGTGGTCGCAGCGTTTCGTCGTTCAGCTCTTCTCCGATTTCGATGCCAGAAAGGAGAAGGGGAATAATTTCTGTAGCACGCTCTTCCAATATAGATTTAAGCGCACTGTCGTAGGGTTGTTGTGTCATACCATGAATCCTACCCTTGCCATGTTTCTTAGCTCAAGCATAACATACTTGGTTTCTCTATACAATAGTCACTACAAGGCGATTTAATTTGTATCATGAGCATGACAGTATGACAGCATGACAGTATGACAGCATGACAGTATGACAGCATGACAGGGGCAAGCCCTGTCACTACTATATTATACGTCACTGCGTGGCTTGCCCCTGTCATGCTCTTTTCCCCTGTCATGCCTTATTTTCAATGGCTTTCCCCTTCCAGTATCCCCAACACATGTTCGCGTAACACCCTCATCTGTTTCAGTGCCTCATCGCGTCCCTCCGAAGGTGCCATCATGCGTGGCATCAGCGTGATGAAACTTTGTAATGCATTCGCCAGTGCCTCGATATCTGCCGTTGTTAAGAGAATCATCCCACCCTCGGTGGACAGCATTGCCACCATACGACGATGAAGGTCCGTCAGTAACATCATCTCCCTGTCACGCTTCTTTGAGGGCGAGATGCCACCTCGCAAATAGACGAGATAGCTCCCAAGCATCGTGGCAAGGACGTGAATATCTGTGAGCGAGAGGTGAAGGCTGGGTACGTCGGCTGGCAGTTCAGAAGCGTTCATGGTCTTCCCTTTTCTGTCTTGCAGCATGTTCATTTCCAGGGTACTCATTGGGATGCACCACAATCGGTCCTCTGTAGGCAACTCCTGTCATGCTTCGTAACGTCGCTCGTACTAGCTGCTCACGCTCGGCTTGAATGGGAATGTTGTGCTGGACGTTCCAGAGCGTCATCAGTCGCAGAGGTGACGCTTGAGCGACATCGAAGATGGTGAGATGGTGTGCGGAGAGGTACGAGCGAAACGCGAGGTTGCCAGTAGGCAAGGGTTGCGTTTGCTGCTTCTCGATGGGGTAGCGTTGCCAATGATACGTGTTTGCGTTGCGGTGAGCCATGCTTCTCTCCTCTATTTTGCCTGATGCTCTTGCGTTTCTGTCGTTGTCTTCTGCATGTCCGCGCCCCAATCGGGTTGCTCCATCAAGTGGGCGGCCTCGTGCATCTTTCCCTCCTGCATCAGTCGCGTGATGCGCTCTGCTCCCAGTTGCAGTCGAGCCGTGATGCTGTTGTGATTGGCGACGATGGCTGAACCGTAGAGTCCCAAGCGTGAGGCTTGTTCCTCTAAGGCAAGTTGCTCGCGGAGACGAGCGACTTCGCTGTTGTTCATACTGTTTTCTCCATTCATACGTTATTCAGAAGGTAGAGAGATATCAGGAGCCTCAACGAACGTCGCGCCCTCCTCTTCCTCCTCGATTCGTGGCGGCAAGACAAAAGAGCCTACTTGAAATCCGTTTGGCTCGGCTCGCACCCTGAGTATCCGTAAATCGGGATACTTCTCGTCGCGCCATTGTGTTGCGGCGTCCAGTGCCTGTTCAAGCGTTTCGGCGTAGACATGAGCCAGTTG
>CAXUGH010000248.1:7868-8105 GCA_964250365.1 uncultured Ktedonobacteraceae bacterium | reverse complement strand
AAGATAGATAACGCGACGGTCAATGATGCGTCATCGTTAGGAAATGCGCTCATCACGAAGAATCCAGGTGATCATGTTGCCGTCACTATCTATCGCGGTGGGCAGCAGCAAACTCTTAACGTCACACTTGGCGAACTGCAAGCGTCGCAATAAATAATGTACGGGCCTGGTTTTTGTAAGCCAGGGGGCGCGGCCACGGGGGGGTAAATAAGGGCCGTGAATTATTTTTGATGTGGG
>CAXUGH010000248.1:0-7858 GCA_964250365.1 uncultured Ktedonobacteraceae bacterium | reverse complement strand
GGCCTGATTTATCACGCCCTGGTCGCCCGCCCCGGGCGTGATAAATCAGGCCCGTACATTATTTTGAAGATGCCAAACGTTTTTCGGCGTCCTCGAAATCCTTTGTAGGCTCGACTTTTGCAGGAGCCGAACGACGACTGGCGAGTAGCACGCCAACGAAAAAGATTATCCAACCGAATGCCATGAGAACCCAGAAGCCACTCTCGAAGCCAAGCACGCGTGCCACACTACCAGCACCCGCGTTGAGCAAATCTCCCACAAGGATGAGTATGTTCGCCCAGAGAATGTTGCTTGTGCGAAGACCCGCTATATTCTGCTGCCGACGATACAACTTCAGCCCTGAATAGATTGCGACGCCCACAACCGCGACCACGCCCAGTGTGTTGATGATAATGACCGCGACCAGCCAGGGACCGGGTTGCAAAATGCCTGTACCGGGTCCGACGATTTGAGCAAGCTTCGCCATGTCTATCTTTGCTAGCAAGACGAGCGCAGTAGTCAATCCACTCAATAGATAGAGAAAGGTGAGCCACAATCTCGTACTGCGCGGACCACTTATCAGTGCTACGCTACCCAGGCCGAGCCATGCGGGAGTCAGCACGCCGAGAATGTAGTAGGCGCGAAAGAGAATGACGCCGTTGTAGCTGGTGGGTCCAACGCGCAACATGGAGACGTAGGCCAGCGTAGCGACAACCGCCATCAGCAACCCAACGGCCCAGTAGAGTTGGTACGAGCGATGGCGACGTACATACTGGCGCAAGACAACGAATGCGAAAATCGCTGTCACCACCACATTGATCGCGGACGAGATAAATGAGAAGAAAGTGTCCATGATAGTTTCTCGGTTCTGCAAAATACTCTGTAGGAAAGCTCTATATGTTCTGCAAAGAACATACAAAAAACTACGTAATATTGCAACCTATAGGGAGAATGTTTAACCTTTTTAGCTATTGCAATACATAGCTCAAAATGGTCAGATGAAGGTTGAGTGTGTATTACAACGAGACGATACGGGTGCGTTTGCGCTCGCTTTGTTGTAATTCGGCTCGGCGTACCGCCCACATGTACCATGTGGCGAAGGTGCGAAATGGCCTCCATAGTTCACCACGTTCGCGCATCTCCTTTGGCGTCGGACGTGTGGGTAAGCCATACGCCACGCGTACACCTTCGACAAAGCCGAGATCATCGACGGGCAGCACGTCGGGACGCCCCAGTGTGAAGATAAGACACATCTCGGCGGTCCAACGTCCAATTCCCTTCACCGCTGTAAGCTGGCTGATTATCTCTTCATCGTCTAATGCTGGAAGTTGTTCCAGTTGCAATTGTCCGCTACTCACATGTTCGAGCAGGTTGCGGATGTAGCGAGCTTTAGGCGTTGACAAGCCCAGTCCACGTAGAGCATCGAAATCGAGGGGCAAGAGGTTTTCAGGTGTGACCTGTTGATTAGGTAGTGCCGCTCGCACGCGAGCCATAATTGCATCCGCGGCCTTCACCGAGATTTGTTGCGAAATGATGGCATCGACGAGGGCATTGAAGATGTCGGGATCGGGTTGTAGCGTACAGAGTCCAATGCGCTCGATGGTCGCTCTCATAATAGGATCAATGTCACTTAAATAGGCGGTAGCGGTGGCGACGACGGTATCAAATGAAGTCTGCATAATACAATAATTCTTTCCTGATTTCGTGCTATAAGTTCAATTGCCCTCCTAGTATAAGAGGGCTTATGTTGTTTGTCCACTATCTATTCTAGCCGCGTAGAGAAAATATGGTACAGCTGTGGAATTCTACACCGAATATTGGAAAATGCAACAAAACTGATACAGAGTTGTTAGGAAAATGCAATGTTCTTACCAGCAGTTTTCAGGTATCTTGTACAGCAAGAGTAAGGCGCAATGAAAGCGTCTCGTAAGAAAACATAAAGAGAGAAGGCATTTCATGGACGAAACGGGAATACAAAACCTGTCCATCACGCAAGATGTAGGTAGGAACATTGCTCAGTGTTTAGAAGAGTACGATTCGTACATTGTCAAACAGGGAGAAGCTTTTGGGCACATGTATGCGTGTATTGCTCACCCTGATGTGCTTGACCTGGAGGTGACAGAGATTATTCAGCGTGTTCGCATCAAATTATGGGAGACGCTAAAAAAGCAAAACACCATTACCCATTATAAAAGCTATATTCAGCGCATGGTTCGCAATGCTTTTATTGATGCCACACGACGACAAAAGAAGTTTTCTATGCCGTTAGTACTCGATGAATATGGCGAAATTGAGGGCTATGTGTTGACCTTCCAGAGCGAGTATGTTGCGGATCCCGCGTCTATTATTGAGCGGCGGATAGAGGCAGATGCACTTGTCAATACGGTGGTCGAGGCGATAACCTATTTACCAGAGCGTCAACAGCATGCGATGGTATGCTTTCTCCGTGAGCGAGTTGACGACCTGAACCAGCTTGACACTACCTTTGAGGCATACAAGCTCAATGTAGATGTAATGAGGTGGCCTTCCAAAGCGACGGAAAAGCAGTTGCTCAAAGCCTCTATTCCGCCCGCACGAAAGAGTATTTTGAAGCATCTTGCAGAGGTAGGGACCGATTTATCGCGTCCTTTCGGTAGATGACACGTTCATAGGACGCGATAAATCAGTCCCTACCAAAGCATCCGTAGGAGCAAATAAAGCGAGTGTTCCAGCAGCAATTGCCAGATGAAGCCTATCAGCTTGGCGAGACCTATGAGCTAGGTATGCCAACTGCTGTCTATAGAGTGTCCTATAGTCGAAGCGATATGCTTTTCTTCTGGTGGCAGGTAGCATCATCGCTACTCACAATTGCTGTGGCACTAGCCTTTATCGTTGCACTCGAACTCTTTCACGCTCCTGTTGTTAAGCTATTCTTGCCTGTGTTTGTGCTACTTGTGACACTAAACTTCACAAATACGTTCCGTGCCGCACGCAGAAAAAGCCGTTCTATCTATGCTCCCTTCACGCGTAACCTACGTGTGTATCTCTATGAACATGGTCTCATTCAACTACGCACTACGCAACCGATAGTGGTGCGCTGGGAAGAGATAACTCGCGTGCGTTGTTCTCTTTATTCAGAAGCGGCGAGAAGTTTTCAGTCCTCAGTGATTGTGGAGCGTGTTCATGGAAAATCGCTCAGGTTTGGTGCGAATATGCCGAACATCGCTTCGTTATGCGAGAACATTGAGCGAGAATACAGAAGGAGAAAAGAGCAATGAGTAATTTTACGCAGTTGGAGATCGAATATATGCAGGGGCAACGTTTGGGACGCCTCGCAACAGTTAATGAAGCAGGCGATCCACACGTTGTACCTGTCGGCTTTCGTTATAATCCCGAGCTGGATACCATCGACATTGGTGGTCGCAACCTGAGCAAGAGCAAGAAGTTTCACGAAGCTGCTCAACATAGGCGCGTGGCATTTGTGATTGATGATGTGCTACCTCCCTGGCAGCCACGCGGCATTGAGATTCGTGGACGCGCAGAAACGCATACAGCAGGTGGGCAAGCATTGAACCAGAATTTTGATGCAGAGGTCATTCGTATCTTTCCAGAGCGGATTGTTGGCTGGGGGTTGGATAGCGATGCATACAAGCCCAATAGCCGTTCTGTCAAATAATGAGTAATTACTGAAAAGAGAGACAACTAACTTCTGTTGTCTCTCTTTTTTAGTGTCATGAAGTGCTAGAATGCACCTGTGCCATTCGGTGTACCGAGACCGGTGGGACCGTCGTAACCCGATTTTGCCGTACATAGGTACGAGCCACCACAGCTACCGTTCGAGCCGGAGGTAACATCATTCAGGCTTCCCGTATGGCTGTAGGGATATGAGCTATTGGAGATGCTTGATGCATTGCCAGCAAGCGCATACACGCTGGCAATGATTGGCGAGGAGACGCTTGTGCCGCCGAAGACGAGCCAGCCACTTTGTCCACCAGAGGCATAGCTATCGTATACAGAGACACCTGTATTTGGATCAGCTACTGCTGAAACATCGGCAACTGTTCTACGGCTACAGCCCGTATCATGCTGCCAACTGGGCTTTGCGATATAGGCAGAGCAACCACTACCAGCACCGCTCCACGCGGTTTCAGAACGTGTACCGTTGCTGTAGTTCAACGTAGTACCACCAACGGCTGTTACTGTGCTGTAAGCGGCGGGAACCTCGACGCCATAGCCACCGTCACCAGAACTCGCGGTAATGGCGACGCCTGGATGACTGTAGTAGGATGCATAGCTCGTTTCGCTGCTAGACTCTCCCCCACCGTAGCTGTTGCTGACTTCGTTCGCGCCTAATCGGACCGCCGTATTGACTGAGGCAGCGAGATTCGCGGTTGAAGTGCTGGTCGCTTCTACTAACAAGATGTGGCAATTGGGGCAGATTGCACTGACCATATCGAGGTCGAGCGAGATTTCCTGCGACCAGCCAGAATTGTTTCGCGGATAGCTGCTCGTACTACCGCTTTGATTAACTTTTTTGAAGCATCCATTGGCAGTTGTGCAAGCAGGGAGATTAAAATAGGAGCGATAGGTGCCGAGATCGGCTTCAGCATTGGGATCGTTGTAAGCATCAACGATAGCGACGGTCTGTCCTGAACCTGCTGTTGCGCCAGGGAGGTTGTATGCACCCTGCAAATCGGGCGGATTGTATCCCGAAGGGCTACTTGCGTGTGGCTGCACACCATCCTTGACAAGCAAAAGCGCATTACAATGGACAAAGCCGGGCTTGGATGCGCTACACACGCGCTGTGCGTGACTATGATGGGAAGATGCCTGGACTGCCGGATGTGCTGAAGCTGATGTGAAAGTGAAGGCACCACTCACGACTAATGCTGATAGCACAAGGGCTGATGCGAGTAAAAGGGTCAACTTTTTCATTGCAGTCTCCTCTTTTAGAAATGATGATAGCTTCTACGCTACCTTGTGAGTAGAACATTATTGGCACGCTGTACGAGCAACAGCAAATGTTCATGCTCAAGTATTGCGTAAGCGTCAACTTGTGTACGTTATTTTCTAAGGGGTGAAAATGGACTATACACTATATAAAAGTATACTGATTTGTTGGAAAAAGTCAAGTAGCAATCAGATTTAGTACAAATTTCTTAATTTAGTCGAGCTTCCTTCTCTGTCTGTCTATCTCGTAGAGAAGAATGGATGTTGCGTTTGCTACGTTGAGTGACGAGGCCGAGCCATATATTGGAATACCGACCATACTGTCGCAGAGTTCTTTGTAGCTCGCACTCATGCCCCATGTCTCGTTGCCGACAACGAGGAGAGTTGGGCTTGTAAAGTCGTGTTGGTCGATGGGAGTTATCGCGTCTTCGCTACTACCGACGATTTGCACATATGGTAGCTGTTGTCGTAGCCCTTCCAACCAGGGTGATAGTTCTTTTTGTGAGGGTAGACGTACAGTAGGGAGTGCAAAAAAAGAGCCTGTTGAGGCACTGATGGTTTCGGGATCGTACAGGTCTACGGCGTGGCCTGTGATGATGAGACCATCGGCACGTAGGGCATCGCAGGAGCGAATGATGCTTCCCAGATTGCCAGGGCTAGCAGGACGATCAAAGATAACCACGAGCAGTTTTTCATGAATGCGAACACGCGCAAGGTCGTCTTCTGCCATAGTGACAAGAGCGAGTAACTCTGATGCCTCGGACTTATTGCTTAATTTCTCAAGTAAAGGGAGGCGTAGTTCGTAGTGTTCGCTGGCTTGTGAACGCGCGAGAATGCCTTCTGCCCAGTCAGACAGGTGCTTTTCGCGCGAGTAGACAAACGCGCGAATATGCCAATTGTAGAGCAGCGCTTGATTGATGGGTCGCACACCTTCAATGAAAAATTCTTTGTGCCGTTGTCGCTTCTCGCGCCGACGACGTAACGTTTCGATATACTGAAACTCGTTATTCTCTGAATAAATTTTGACAATGCGCGGTGCCATCGCTCGTCCTTTTTTATGGTGTACATCATGCAACAATCACATCCCCTTCGCAGAAGGGGATGTGATTGTTGCATGATGTACATATATTATGCTCGCATGCGTTTCGCTGAGAGCGTTTGCTGATAGGCCAGGAATGGACCACTATGGTTTTGTGGGAGATGACCACGTATATGTGTGCCAGCTTCCTCGAAACTCTCGTGTTCAATCGTACCGAATTGATGGAACTGCGCCACGAGGTCGCCGCGCTGGTAGGGAATGACGACATCGAGGGCGGTAAATTGCTGCATCAGCGTTTCGCTAATACACTTGAGCAACGCATCAATGCCCGTGCCATTCTTTGCTGAAACGGCAACTGTTGGCACGCCGGCCGCCATTAGACCTTGTAGTTGTAGAGGCATGTCAGATGGTAGCTGGTCGATTTTGTTCAACGCGACAATCATTGGACACCCTGCCGCCTCGATCTCCTCCAGCACCTCCTCTACAGCGGCAATCTGGCGATGTACTGAGGGATGGGAGGCATCGACGACGTGAATCAACAGGTCAGCCTCTTTGACCTCTTCCAGTGTGGCACGAAAGGCCGCGACAAGCGTAGTTGGGAGACGTTGCACGAAACCTACGGTGTCAGTCAAAAGAAATTCCTGTCCTCCTGAGAGGCGCACACGCCGCGTCGTCGGATCAAGCGTTGCGAACAACTTGTCTTCCGCCAGCGTGTCCACTGGAGAGACGGAGAGGCGGTTGAGTAGTGTAGACTTGCCCGCGTTGGTATAGCCGACGAGAGCTACAACGGGTGCGCCGACGTTTTTGCGACGGTCACGGTGACGTTGACGCTGGTTGCGTACCTGTTCCAAATCTTCCAGAAGGTCTTCCTTCTGGCGGCGGAGCATACGGCGGTCAACCTCGATCTGTTTCTCACCTTCGCCGCGTTGTTGCGTGCCACCACGCTGACGCGAGAGGTGCGACCATTGTCGTGCGAGGCGTGGTAGATCGTACTCGACCTGTGCTAGCTCGACCTGTAGACGACCCTCGCGGGTACGGGCACGTTGCCCAAAAATGATGAGAATCAGCGCGGTGCGGTCCAACACCTGCGTCTCCAATTCTTTCTCAAGATTGCGATGCTGACGCGGCGTCAGCTCAAGATCGAAGATGACCGCATCGCAGTTGTGAAAACGTACAAGGTCCGCGACCTCCTGTACCTTGCCTGAACCAATGACTGTACCAGGGTGTGGATGCTCCATGCGCTGAATAACGCGGTCAACGCATGTCACGCCACCCGTTGTCGCGAGTTGTGCAAGCTCATCAAGCGACTCCGCGACGGGCCATGTGTTATCGGGTAACTCAACGCCTACGAGGAGGGCGCGTGCAGGGGCCTCGGCAAGTAGGCCGCTCATTGGCCTCTCTTCTGCTACGTTGGGGGTATACTGTTCTGCCAAAAGACGCTCCTTATATAAATTTCATGTTAATTGTGTTGTGTATCTGTATCGCTGTAACAAAAGAAGCGGTGGAAACCGAATTGTTGCTGTTCATGGAAGATTGCTACAGATACGGGTGAAATACATCTCTATGCGAGAAGAGGCAATGTTGCAGGAAACGTCATGGAAAACCGAATGGAAGTGGAGTAAGCAACAGCTTTCTTTCACCATGTACTGTAAGAAAACACATGTGCCATCATCTGGACGAGGACGCGATAAATCGGTCCCTACGGATGGGAACAGCAAATCTTACGGTTTGTACTGGTTAGTTGAAAACTATCACGCGCGGAATCTCCTCTGTGTGGTGTATGCATCAAATTATACCCGAAAAAGACGCAAAAGTCAATGGCAAAATTCGTGAAAGAGACGCAAAAGTCAATGGCAAAATTCGTGAAAGAGACAGAAAGAACGCGGGTATTGCGAAGGCCGGAGGGCGGGG
>CAXUGH010000247.1:0-8128 GCA_964250365.1 uncultured Ktedonobacteraceae bacterium | reverse complement strand
GCTAGCTCGCCTCTTTGGTCTCGTTTAACTCTGTAAGGGCTATTCTGCAAAACGGTTATATCTCATCCATGAATGAGATATAACCGTTTTGCAGAATAGCCCTTACAATATTTCCTTATTATACAAATGTATCGTTGTCGCATACAAAGGTACTGTTTTTTTGCACATATGTACAATTAAGATTGTAGTTTGTTTTACAACAACATTTCATGTTCCAAGCACTTACAAATTTCGGGTAACTATGGTATAATTGGATATGGTGAGCGTAGTAAAAAGCGAAGGGAGAGCCTCCTTGCCACCAATATCAGATAACTCTTCTCCCGTCTCTCGTAGGCAGATCACCGAAGAGTACCTCACAGCATTACGATTGATAGACGAGCGCGTTGCTCCTCTACTGGGGAAAGTAACTACTCGTGTCCTTGTGCAAGTCGCCGCTAAACGGGTCATGGATGACTATGATTTCCTCTACTTCTTTGTAAACATGCCTTATACAGATATTGATCCCTCCGTCATCCAAGAACAGCTTTCCGGTATCACTCCACAAGAACTTTCAGCCGGTCTCGACGCACTCTTAGACGCTTGCTTTACTGGCCTTATCGAGTTGACAGGAAACATTATCGCACCACCGCTCCATACCGAAGTAACTCAGTACTTACAACAAAATCAGCCATAAATTCTGTTTGGAGGGTAGTGTGCAGTCGCAATCCGTATCTACTGACGTTTTGTATCGTACAGCGAGTATAGACTCTCGTTTCTCTGAGCAGCAACAGAAGACAGGTGGAACTGAGGATCACATTGCAGCTATCAGCTACGAAATGGATTTTCTCAACACGATGGGAAAACGTTTCGTCGCCGCGATGGACCGCTTTCACGTTCATCGCGCCCTCATGACGACCTTGCAAGACCTGTATAGCTTTTCAGCATGCTGCATTCTCCTCAAGGGCAATCCGCACCAACTGTTTATTATTCCCTGTCACCCTCTCAGTGCCTCGTTCATCCAAGATATGATTCAGTGCATTACCACTGCCGCCCAGACGCTCGACTTTCCCGATGTTGATGCCAAGCAACTTGCACAGACCGCATATTTTGACGCGCCGGACGAGGTGGCTCAATTTCGCACGGAGGAGGCTATCGAAACGACGGATATGGGGTCGTATCTGAATGTGCCACTGATCGTTGAGAATCGCATCATCGGTATCTTGACGCTCTTCGACGAACTGGTGGGAACGTTCGATAGTAACCTGCTCAAGCTCACGACGATGATCGCCGACTACGCCGCTGTTGCCCTCGAAAACGTGGGGTTACGCGAGCGCGAACATGCTCTGTGGCGACTGGCAGAATATGAGCGACAGCGCCTCGAACTTGTTATTAGAAGCATGACAGAGGGTTTGCTCATCACCAACGAGCAAGGTGCTATTCTCTCGATGAATTCATCGGCACGTCAGCTACTCGCCCAAATCGTCGATGACCTTCCCACTGGCGTTCCTTTACGGGACCTAGCACAAACATTGAACATTCAGTGGTTACATATTCTTGCTGATTGCGTTGAACAAGCGTTGCAGGGGAAAATCGTTGAAAATCACGAGTTGGTGGCTGGCGATAGCCACGAAAATATTCCGCTCATTCTCAGCGTTAGCGCAGCTCCTCTGCATGATACAGGCGGTATTAGTGTAAGTTCAACCGGTACAGTTGTTGTACTAAACGATATCACGGCAAGCAAAGAGGTTGAACGCCTGAAGGACGAGTTTGTGTCGGTTGTGTCTCACGAGTTGCGTACTCCGCTCACCAGCATCAAGGGCTATACGCAACACCTTGTACGTCGCCTGGAACGCCGTATTCGCAAGGCAAACGAAAGCTTGCCACCATCTGACCTTCCTAAAACTGATTTACCGGAGAGCATCGACCTCCACAATCTCATGATTGTACAGAGCCAGACCGACCACCTGGAACGCTTAGTCAACGACCTGTTAGATCGTTCACGTATTCAATGGGGTCAACTCACGCTTGAGTATGGCAACTTCTACCTTGCCGACCTGCTAGCGGAATGCGTCAAGTCAGTGCAAGCCAGTGCTGAACAACATACACTGTTTCTCGATATTCAGACATCTGATACAGAGGTTGTGGCAGATAAGAATCGCATCGAGCAGGTTGTTGGCAACCTGCTTGACAACGCGGTCAAGTACTCTCCACAGGGGGGGCATGTGACCGTTCGCTTACAACAGCAGCAAGACGACTATCTCATCAGCGTCATCGACCAAGGCATTGGCGTTAGCCCAGAGCATTATGAACACATCTTCGAGCGTTTCTACCGCGTCAGCAATCCGGCGACTCGCCAGTACTCAGGGGTTGGTCTGGGCCTCTATGTTGCAAAAGCCATTGTGACAAAACATGGTGGACATATATGGCTTGCTGAGAACAAAGGAATAGGTGGATCGATCTTTTCCTTCACTCTTCCACGCACACCTGCGTAATTCTCTCTGCTTTTAGAATGCCTGCATCAAATCCATCGGACTGAAGCCAAAGTGGTCGCGGAGATAGCTATAGCCGAAGGGTGTAAAGTGAACCTTTGTCCAGGTTGCGCGGAATAACAAAATTGTGCGTAGAATACGCGCCTCACCCCAGAGAGGATGACGCACATCACGCAGAGCGTTTACAACGTCTACAGTGCTGGTAAGCAGTATGCCACAAAGAACAGTGAGAATTTGGAACAGAGGATTATGCGGTAGTGAGATAGGGGAGAGTTTGGAGAAAAGTCCAAGCCAGAGCATGCTTCCCGACACACATGCAGGACACAACACGTCAAGCCAGATGTAGAGCAGCGAGGGTTCATGAAGTGTCATAATAGTCACACCAAGCGGTCCAACAGCCCAGCCAATAAGTGGATCATGACGCAGTAAGGGAAGCAACACATGGATACACCTGAAGAGAACAATCCAGAGAACCAGGAAGGCCACCAATCCGACGGGATTGAGAATGTGTATAGATGCGGTTAAGCCTGGCATACTTCTAAACTCCTCACGCTCCGACACAGCAAACATTGATTTACTTTTATTATAAGCTACACGCCGCATGTTATGCAATTTTTACAGGTAGCACAACCTTTTTAGCTATACATTGGGGAAAAAATAGAGGGGAATGACAGAAAGATGGGCGTTACTGGGATCGAACCAGTGGCCTCTTCGGTGTGAACGAAGCGCTCTCCCACTGAGCTAAACGCCCTTATAGTTGACAGAGAGAACTATAGCATTAGCCAGAAAGAATGTCAAGCATTTTTTGCCAGCCGATGCTTTCCTTAATGTTGAGCTATGCGCTAAAACCTGTAGAAAGTGCAACTTTCAGCAAAGAAGACACGTACTATAGCTAGTAAGAACGAACGTTTGCTCTACACTGTTTCTTAGCCTGTAGGAACTTATAATCACCATTTGCAAAGGAATGACAAGCACATGAAGAAGACTATCGCCAAGTGGGTTGTCGGCGCAATTATTCTGCCAGCCGTGATGATCGCGCTCCGCAAACGCATCAACAACTTGATCGACGAAAAACTTTAGTATGAACTACACATGATATCTGGTCCAGAGCTGTTGGCTCTGGACCAGATATCATGTGTAGTTCATATCACTGCTTGGCTACACGAATAACGGTTCTACATGCAAGCGTTCAACTAATGCCTTCATCTCCTCATCTGATGGACCTGTTTGAAAGCGGCTTGCGGCGTCAAGCACTTTGGGCAAGAGATGAATGTCGCCGACTGTATTGAGAAAGATACTTGGCTGCTTCAAGACCCAATGTACCGCGATGTCAATGTCCTGTTGCTCTTGTAGTGGCTCATACCATGTCGCAGAGGTATGTTCTCGTCCCGACCAGGGTTTGTACGCAATAGATTTGATGGTTTGTACAGCGATATTGCGTTGTTGACACGTCGCCAGCAGTGCGTTGAAGTTTTCGGCATAGTACGGATTTTGCATCGTGATGTAGTTGTAGGGCAGCAGTACCGAATCGAAATCGAAGCGTTCCAGGCTCCGGCGATGCGTAGCGGCGATTTGCAAGCCGTGTCCTGTGACGCCAATCGCACGCACAAGCCCCTGCTTTTTGGCCTCTACCGCCGCCTCGATCACTCCCCCTGGACTAAGGGCGATATCCCATTCAATAGGGTCGGCGAGATTATGCAGTTGCCACAAGTCAACGTAATCAACACGCATCCGTTCCAGCGAACGCTGCAACTCCTCTTTCGCCTTTTTCGCGGTACGTGAATCAGTCTTGGTTGCTAGAAAAAACTCTGTACGATGGTCTCTCATCCAGGGCGCAATCCGACGTTCGGCGTCGCCGTAACTGGCAGCTACGTCGATATGATTAACACCATAGCGTAATAGCACATCTAATGTGCGGTCTGCCTCTTCCTGTGTGACACTTCCGAGCGATGCCGCCCCAAAAAGTGTGCGCGTACTCATATGTCCAGTACGACCGAACGGTTGCTTAGCGATAGCCATAGTAAATCCTCCGATAAGCAGACAAATAGCCTATGAGACTTTCACGTAGTGAAGGTAAGCAAAGAATACAGCAGAGAAATCTTTTAATCTCTCTGCTGTTTTATGTTTAGTAGAGGCTAGCGACGTATTGTGCGATCATCGGGTGCGGAAGGCCAATTCTGTTGTTGTGGAAAAGGCTGTTGCGGAACCGATGGTTGCTGCCAGTTAGGTTGACCAGTAGATTGAAATTGACGGGGTTGCTGCTGTCCGTATTGGCCTTGCTGCTGAGGCTGAGCATTTTGCTGATTCCATCCTTGAGAATTGGCATCCTGTGATACAGCATTGTTGTTCTGTGCTAGAGCGGCACGAGCTTTATTATCATTTCGGACATGTCGCCATACATAGAGCGCAATCAGAATGACCAGCACAACCAGAATGACTACATCAAGACTATGGAAGATTGGCCCAAGTGTAGTAAGGTTATTGCCTAACTGAATACCTAGAAATGCCAGTACAATACACCAGGGAAACGAGCCAAGAAATGTATAGATGCAGAACTTTGCAAATGGCATCTCCGCGATACCGGCAGGAAGCGAAATGTAGGTACGTACAACGGGAAGCAGACGAGAGAAAAATGCGGTTGCGCTACCCCAGCGTTGAAAGAACGCATCGGCTTTATCAGCGTCGTGCTGCGAGATGAGCAGGTAGCGTCCATATTTCAACATAAGAGGACGACCACCTCTGTAGCCGATGCCGTATGCGGCAATCGAACCAATCAGACAGCCTATCGCTCCAGCGAGAGCCACTAAAATCAGAGCAACAATCGTATTGGTACCATGAAGAATTTTGCCGCTTGCAATCATGATGCCAGCTAGCGGCATCACAATTTCGCTGGGCAGAGGAATACAACAGCTTTCAAGAGCCATAGCTATAACTATACCAAATAAGCCTGTCGCAATATACAGATTTGTAATCAGAGTAGTTAATGTATCGGTCAAATGAGATAACATTCATAGCCTCCTGAGTAGACATACTATTTTAAGTATACTAGCATACTTCAACCAAAGAGGCTATAGGAGAAACCATGAAAATTTCGTCGCATCAGTCGTTTTCGTCGTCTTCATCGAAACGCGACGAGCGGCGCACAGTTGGTGCCTCTAAGTGTTGAGCCAGTTCCTGACGTAGCGGATCGTCGTCATACATGTAGGGGGCACGGCGCACAAGGGGTTTATTCACATTGCCATGAGTACTATCTGCATTTGCACGTTGTTCGTATTCTTGTGTAGTCTCGCGGCTCCTACCGCTCTGTGAAGCACGACGTATAGGTCCAGTTTGAGGATAGGAGCCTTCAATGGAATCAGTAGTAGGTTCCAATCGTCGTATAGGCTCACTACTCTCATTGGAAAGAGTACGTCGTCCGTCTTGCGGTCCTGTTGCATCTACAATACGACGCGTCTGACGTGTGGGAGGCTGTGGCTGCTGACGAGCAGAAGGACGAGGTGGAACGATAGAGGTTCCCTGATTGTTTCGCTTGGCGAGTGACTGAGTTGGACGAACTATCATATCCCTTTTAGGATTGGAAGTTGGCAACACTTCAACATCGTCATCTTGTTGCTGCTGAGCCGCCTCTAAACGTGCTTGACGCAATGCTTCGGAACGATGATGACTGATCGAAGAACTTGGCTCAAAGGAAGCTGCCCCGCCAATTTTTCTAGTGGTGGTACGAAGAACCGTTGTTTCTTTGCCTCTAGCCTTTTCTTGAGGTGCGCGTTGTGCGGGTACATGTGTACCCTGTTGTATAGCAGGTAGACGTTCAGAATTTCTAGGACGCTGCGGAGCAGGGGCAGGTAAGGCACGAGGTGGCCTTTGTGCATAGGTATCTTCATCTCGCCAAACTGACGAAGGAGTCTCGTCGGTAACTACATAGCTCTCGACTTCTTGCGGTCTACGGATGACACGAGCAGGTACGCGCTCGTAGGCATAATCATCCTCTATAAACTCCTGTTCTTCCATTTGCAAGTGTTCATCGTGACGTTTAGAGAGATAGGAGAAAACCATCAAGGAGATAGGAATGCTGAGGAGCAAGGCTGCTAGACCACCAATCAAACCACCGAGTACCCAAGAGTTAAGTGTATTGCCATACCAGAGAACCACTGCGGCAACGGCAACTAGCACCAATGCTGCGGCAACAGCCTTCATGATGCTTCCTTTCTGCACTTCCACCCTACTAAGGCGTGCTGAACAATCTAGGCTATAAGACATGCTTTGATACTGAGTATATCACTATTGCGTGGAGATTTCAAGGGGAAAAGCCATAAAATGGGCAGCAAAAGCAAAACTAGAGGCAGGAGAGGAAATTTGAGAGCGCGTTGGCACGATACTACCTATCATAGCCGAAACGCGCTTTCTTTGCGCCTCTATATTTTCTTATGAGAAAGGAAGAATATGTCAATCAGCAGAACGAGCAATGCTTAGGCGGCTGTTCCGCATTGGCGGAAGATTGCGACCACCTTGCCCTGTACTGCCCATTCACGGTCCCAGATGTTACGAGGGATAAAGATGGGGTCAAGTTCTGAGTTCGCAGGCTGCAAACGTACCCGATCATGATCCTTCTCCTGGAAGAAACGTTTCAGTGTTGCGCTACCTTCGACGCCTTCTTGCATATGTACCGCGACCACGATATCGCCATTCTGACAGGTTTTCTGTGGCTTCACAACCACATAATCGCCATCGCAGATGTGGTCTTCGATCATCGAGCGACCTTTTACAACGAGAGCGTAGGCATTGTCTGCATCAGCAACGCTATTTCCAACGCTAATGCTCTGTTGGTCTTCCGATGAAAAAATGTCAAGAGGCTGACCTGCGGCGATTGTTCCCTTAACAGCAATACCCACGTTTGCAGGCTTGGTTAGCTTGATACCACGGCTCTTTTTTTCTTGCCGCGAAATCAAGCCTTTCTTCTCCAGGCTAGTGAGATGATAGTCAACATGCCCGGTACTGGCAATATTCATAGCCCGCCCAATCTCACGATTTGTGGGAGGCATTCCTTCGGCCTTGATGTACTTCTCAATAAAATCGTACATCTTGCGTTGTATTTCGCTCGCTTGCTCTGACGACATAGCTAAACTCCTGTCTATAATACGCCTCTACCTACACCCTGACACTACCCTGCATCCCAATGCCGTTCGTCTCTTGCATGCTAGTTCTGAATTGGGAAGTACGCATCAAAAACTAGAACGGCTATTCAAGAAAATAATACCACAACGGAATAGGCAATACAAGCTTTTTTGGAACGAATTTTCAGAATTTCTTTTCCAATAACTGGCAATAGTTGCTTTCCTTTGATATAGTGGAAACGCAAAGCAGTTCATTCAGATAGTCTTAGAGTATCTGTATTTTTGACGACAACTTTGTTATACTCCTGAGAGAGTTCTGTAGGACAGATATCGGTCGGTGCATTCCAAACTGCGTCGGGGCATTTGCGCCCGATACGACAACGGTTGTACAATAGGGGTGATATACCTACCCCTATTCGACGAGATGCAGACCATGAAAGAGAGTCAAAAGAACATGGTTGAGATGACAGTTGAGAGCGTGCGAATAAACCTGGCTACGCAGCAGCGGGTGGTCATCTTGAAAGCAACGAAGCAAGAACGCTATTT
>CAXUGH010000246.1:3684-8159 GCA_964250365.1 uncultured Ktedonobacteraceae bacterium | reverse complement strand
GTACATAATCTCGGCCTTCGCGCCGCCACCGATATCGAGGAAGTTCGCGGGTTTACCACCGGCGCGTGCCACCATATCGAGCGTTGTCATCACCAGACCCGCACCATTACCAATGATACCAACATCGCCATCGAGCTTGACGTAGGTTAGGCCAGCCTGCTTCGCCTCGTACTCCAATGGGTTCGATTCTTCTGTCTCTGCCCATGTCGCGTACTCCTTCTGACGGAAAAGACCATTGTCGTCAATGAGTATCTTCGCGTCGGCGGCCTGCACCTTGCCATCTGCCGTTAGTGCGAGCGGATTGATCTCGGCGAGGCTAGCATCGCTGTCGATAAATGCTTTTGCCAGTTTGGAGAGGATATCGCCAGCTTTCGCAATCGTCTTGTGCGGCAAGCCAGCACGAGCAACGATTTCGCGTGCCTCGAATGGGCGCAGACCCCAGTGCATGTCGATGGGTTGTTGAATAATCTTCTCTGGCGTCGATGCCGCTACCTCTTCGATGTCGATGCCGCCCTCTTTCGAGACCATCACAACGGGCGATTGCGTCTTGCGATCCAGGATGATGCCGAGATAATATTCCTCTGCAATATCAATCTTAGATGTCACCAAAACTTTTTCGACTGTGAGACCCTTTATATTCATACCCAATACTTTTTGGGCGGAGGCGCGAGCCTGCTCTGGTGTATCGCCAAACTGAATACCACCAGCCTTGCCACGTCCACCAACGTACACTTGAGCCTTGATCACAACTGGTCCGCCTAGTTCACGGGCAATGGCCTCGGCTTCGTCGGGCGTATGCGCGACTCGTCCAGGCTGCACTGGAATGCCATAGCGGGCTAGAATATCTTTTGCTTGATATTCATGAATCTTCATTGAATTTTTTGTACTCCTTGCGTTGCAGTATGTCACTTCCCTGTTCGATGGGGAAAGAAAAGATGGAACTAGCTAAGGTCATGCTAGCACCAACGTTTGTGTGTGTCAAGAAAAAACGGTTGCGCTTCCTTGATACAATGAAGAATAGATGCAATGCTTATTTTTAGAGGGAATATTCTTACTATATGGATCAGAAAAAAACTACTACCTCATCGCTAACGAGAACCGCACCGCGTGTAGCAGTACCTAAGAAGCCAGAGGAACCCAAGCGTTGGCGACGCTCAACACTCTTGTTATGGACGGCAATTCTTTTAATTATCGGTATTATTCTTGTCAGTGTTGTAAGTCTGAACGCTGCAAATTGGCTCAAAACTGTGCAATTTCCAGGCATAAGCAACCCAAGCCCGACACCTATTCCTATCACAACGCTCAAAGTTCAACGCACTGCACAGTATGCTGGACTAGATATGACTGTTGTGAATGCTCAATACGCGCTTGCTTTTGCCGACGACGATATTCACCAGGGGCAGGCAACCGTGCGCCTCAACATGAATGTCGCAAATCATAGCTCGGATTCAATCAATGTTGTCTACTATGATATCGCTCGCCTGCTCGTTCCAAACGGCAATCCGCTTTCACCCACAAATGTACACCTCTCTGTTGGTCCCAAACCAGGAGTGAGTGAAAATGGCTGGCTCGACTTCTCGTTGTCAAACAAAAGCGTGCAACTCAAAACGCTCACGCTCCAACTTGGCTCAACCTCACTCAACGAATCGCTGGTCAAAATACCATTTACTGACACCTTCAATCCAGCACAATATGCTACCACCACATCGCCACAAACGACCACAATTAACTATAACTTCTTTGGTCATTCGCTCGTCTACCATCTTAGCAGCATTGAGCGGCGTTATTCCTATCAAGGTGTACAGTGCAAAGTGGGACAACAATTCTACGTCCTGAATTTCAAGGTTGATAATCCCGAAGGTGACGATATCACCCCTGGCTATGGCTTCGATTATATCCGCCTTGTCTTCCCCAACAACGAACGCGCCCCTCTCTACAACACACTACCGCAAACCTTCAAAGCTGGCGCGAGAGGCGTTAGGGGAAGTGTGGTGTACGCTGTACCCTCTGGCGTAAAAAAGCTTACTCTTGGATTTCTTTCGCAAAATGGCAATGGAGAGCAGGATACAGATGTAAATGTAGCATAAACAAAGACAGTGTGTGCAGACGCGTCTGCACACACTGTCTTTGTTTATGCAACATTTTAGCTTCTAATAAACTTGAGAATTTCGTCGCGTTTTTGCTCCATCAGGGCGCGGTCGTTCGCTTCGACGTTAAGACGTAGCAACGGCTCCGTGTTGGATGGACGCACGTTGAACCACCAGTCGCCGTAGTCGATGGTGACGCCATCGAGATGGTCTACCGACTTTGCGCCTTTGCCGAAATGCTCCTCTATCTCCTTCAACTTGCTCTGCGTGTCTTTGACGGTGCTATTGATCTCTCCGCTACGAACACCATGATCCAATGGCTTGAGGATTTCGGAGAGTGGCTTGTTCTCGGTCGAGACGAGTTCGAGCAGAATTAAGAAGGCGATCAAGCCGGAGTCGGCGAACCAGTTATCGCGGAAGTAGAAATGACCGGAATGTTCACCGCCGAAGATAGCATTTAGCTTCCGCATCTCTGCCTTGATAAACGAGTGTCCGACGCGTGTGCGTACAGCCTTGCCGCCAAGACGAGTAACGAGTTCGGGCACGCTTTTCGAGACGATCAGGTTGTACAGGATGGTCGAACCGGGATGCTTTTTCAACAGACTGTTCGCCATTGCCTCCGTCACCTGTGAGCCATCTACGAGGTCGCCATGCTCATCGACGGGGAACATACGGTCTGCATCACCATCGAAGGCACTGCCGATGTCGGCATGCGTTTCGCGTACCTTGTTCTGTAAATCGACCATGTTCTGCGGCTCGATGGGACTCGCTGGGTGATGTGGGAAGTTGCCATCAAGCTCGAAGTACAGGGGCACGAGTTCACAGGGTAGGTGTTCAAACACTTTAGGAATCACCATGCCAGCCATGCCGTTGCCCGCGTCAATGACGACCTTGAGCGGCTTAATCTTGCTCACGTCGATAAACGAGAGAACGTGCGTGACGTAATCGTTGGTGATGTCGCGCTTCGTGACGGTACCCTTACGGTCAGGCTGAATAAAGTTTCCACTTACGGCAATATCCCGAATATCTGCCAGACCCGTATCTTTGCTGATTGGCAGTGCCTGTGCGCGACAAAACTTCAAGCCGTTGTACTTGCCGGGGTTGTGCGACGCGGTAATCATGATACCGGCCTGATAGTTGAACTTGCCAACGGCAAAGTACAAACCATCAGTTGTTACGAGGCCGAGATCAACCGCGTTGACGCCCTGATCGGTGATGCCGCGAATGACAGCCGCCGCAATCTGCGGCGATGACAGACGCATATCGCGCCCAACGGCAATCTCTTGCACGTTGAGGTATTGTGCGGCAGCACGTCCAATGCGGTATGCCGTCTCATCGGTCAGGTCTTGTCCATAGATGCCACGAACATCATAGGCACTAAATATATTAGGGTTTACTGTTGTATCTGCCGTACTCATTTGTAATTCTTCCTCCAAATTTCCAATAATACCCAGGGATCACCTGAGCTACGGGGATCGTAAATTTGCCCCACCTCAGTAAAATGACATTTTGTAAAGGCTTTGCGAGCGGATGTATTTGCCATTGCTGTTTCCGCATAGATACGGTTCAGGTTTTGTACGTTGAAGAGATAATGGACCAATGTGCTAATTGCCTCAGCACCGTAGCCCTTACCCCAGCTCGACTTCTCGCCCAAACCGAGGCCGACTTCAAGTTCATTGAGGCGACGATCAACATTGAAGTACGTGATAGTGCCAATAGGCACGTGTCGCTCGTCCTCAATGATAAACCAGTATTGTCGTCCATTGCTGTGTACATAGTTGCGCTCGAAAACGGGCGCAAACTCTGCCATCGAGTGAGAATAGGGACGGTGGGGATCGTAACGCCATACCTCGTCGTCTCGTTCCCAGCGAAAGACATTTGCGGCGTCCTGCGTTACAGGGAGGCGTAGTGTCACACGTTCGCCGTGTAATGGAAAGTTCTGAAAATTCGTTGCTGCTCTCTCTTGTGTCTCTGTCATAATAATAATTCCTGTGCAAAACTTGTACCTGCCGCCAACGATTCAACGCCGAAAACCTGTGCCAGCGTTTGACCCAGGTCGGCGAATGTGAGTCGTGTGCCGAGATTGACGCCTGTGTGTACTTGCTGCCCATAAGCCAGCAATGGTACACATTCGCGTGTGTGGTCGGTGCCACGAAACGTCGGGTCAACGCCATGATCCGCCGTGAAAAAGAGAATATCGTCTGGTCGCATGACCTGTTGTACTCGCCCAAACCAGCTATCGACATCGCGTAGTGCCTGTGCGTAGCCTTGACCATCGCGCCGGTGTCCCCACAGCATATCGAATTCTACCAGATTGACGTACAGCAACCCCTCAAAGTCGCGTTCGAGCCAGCGCAACGTTGCCGCCATGCCATCTTTATTAGTTTC
>CAXUGH010000246.1:0-3584 GCA_964250365.1 uncultured Ktedonobacteraceae bacterium | reverse complement strand
TGCGGATACGTCGGCAACGGTTTTTTCAACACAACCCCCATCATCTCCCAATGTCCCGTAGTGCTATCCTTGCCAGCCGCTGCTGAAGCCATACGTCCGTAACTGCCGTTTACATCCTTGCGCGGTGGTGTTCCCAGAATGGGCGTGATATTGCCAAGCCCGATACCGCCGAGATGAGGTAGCTCTAAGCCGCCAACAGCCTGAGCGCAATGCTCCAACGAACTTGCACCCTCATCGCCATATGCCGCGGCATCAGGATTGGCACCTGCGCCAACACCGTCCAGCACAACTACTATCGCGCGTCGTATCATGGATGCACCTTCACTCTCTCTAGCGTTGAATAGGTGTTAAGTGGTTCACCAATTAAAGGCAAGGCATAATCGTAAAAAGCCTGTGTAACCATTGTTTTCGTGTCGTTCATATAGTCTTTGGGTAGCAGCTTTTGCTCGTTTGCCACTTTTGCAAGCTCCACCAAATCCGTCACGCAATGATACTTTGGCTCATCATGACGTACCAGCGTGACCATCCTATCGCTTTCGCCATCCAGTAACGCCTTGACGCCAGCCTGTCCCACTAGATACGCCTCATCACGATCCACAGAGGAGACATGAGCCGAGGACATGCGTTGCAGGTCCCCTGGCTTGTCGAAGCGTGCGCGAAGGTTGAGCCGACTCTTGACCAGCTCGACGAGTTCCTGACCCGCACCACTTAGCAGAGGATGGTGAAAGGCATCCGTACCCACTTGTCCCACAGAGCCGAGTGCTTGCCCTTTTTCATCGCGTATTGTCTCAGCCGCCGCAATGATAACGTAGCCAAGGCGACGATACACCGCTTCGACCTGTGCCAGAAAGGTGTCGGTGGAAAAGGCATGTTCGGGCGTCAAAATAATGTGTGGTGGATCGTTTTCGTCGCGCTTGCCCAATGCAGAGGAGGCCGTGAGCCAACCTGCATCGCGCCCCATCGTCTCAATGACCTTGACCGGATAATGCCACGGAATGGAGACCGTGTTCATCGTCGAGTCTATAGTAGCCTGCGCGATGAAGCGTGCCGCACTGCCATAACCTGGACAATGATCGGTAAAGGCCAAGTCGTTGTCGATGGTCTTAGGTACACTAATAATATGGAGTTCATAGTTTCTTTGCTGAGCCGCTTGTACGAGGCGATGCGCTGTATCCGCCGAATCGTTGCCGCCGATATAGAGGACGTAGCGGACATCGTAGCGTCTCAGTATCTCTACCGCTTGTGCCGGGTCTTCGTCTCGCAATTTGTAACGACACGAGCCAAGTGCAGCCGATGGTGCATACAAAAGTTGTTGCCAGAGCGACGTAGGTTGCTGGCGTAAATCCAGCATATCTTCTTCGAGCAGACCTTGAATGCCGTACTGCATTCCATAAATGCCACCGATGCGCCCATCGCGTAGAGCGGCATCGACCGCTCCCACAAGACTCGCGTTAATAACAGTGGTGGCTCCGCCTGATTGCCCTATAATCAAATTGCCGCGTGCTGTTGCTGACAATGTAAATACCCCCAGGAGTGTTTGTAGTTCTATCTTTTTCAGTAGCATCTCTACCATGTCATTATAACAACTGATGCATGGCGCGTCGAGTCGTACATATCTATTACGTTTTTGCAAGTGAGAAGAGAACAGTGGATTTTATGCGACGGAACGCCCGTAGTACTTCACCAATCTTGATTCGGCGATTTCGTAGGGACTAGATTTATCGCGTCCGAGGCGTGATTTATCACGCGAGATCGCTTCTGAGACAGCATGCAACCAGGATTCACAGAGATTTCGCTCAATCAATTGAGTTTCGGACGCGATAAATCTAGTCCCTACGAAAAACTATACCATTGGGCTAACACGTTGACGTGTGCTTGCGCTAAACAATATAGTAAGAGTTACGAAGAACCACCGATGAAAGAATTTGTGATGAGACAGAAAATCATTCTCGACTGCGACCCCGGACATGATGATGCTATAGCCATACTGCTCGCGGCACATCACCCCGCCCTCGAATTGCTTGCGATTACTACTGTTGCGGGCAATCAATCGGTTGAGAAGACGGCGCAAAACGCGCTCAAAGTCTGCTCTCTCGCAAATATACGCAATATTCCCATTGCAAGAGGTATGGACCGTCCGTTAGTACGACCGGCACGCCATGCAGCAGATATTCACGGTGCCTCTGGTATGGATGGTCCTAATGTACCTGAACCAGATATCGAGCTTGCACCACAGCATAGCGTGGACTTGCTCATTGACCTGTTGCTCAATTCGGATGGCGATATTACGCTTGTGGCAACAGGCCCGCTCACCAACATTGCTGTTGCCATGCGCCGTGAACCAGCCATTCTCTCGAAGATACGGGCTATCTCGCTGATGGGTGGCGCGATTGGACTTGGCAATGTCACGCCTGCCGCCGAATTTAATATCTGGTTCGACCCCGAAGCAGCCTTCATCGTCTTCAAAAGCGGATGCCCGATAACGATGGTGCCGTTAGAGGTGACGCACCAAGCACTCGCAACGGAGGAGATAATCGCTCGTCTACGCAATGCCAATCGCCGTGTTGCGAACTTCGCCGCCGACCTACTCGTCTACTTCGCCGACAGCTACAAAAACGTCTTCGGCTTTCCGTCTCCCCCCGTTCACGACCCCTGTGCCGTTGCCGCAGTCATTGAACCCACAATTGTTCACTCATCTAGCATGTATGTCGAGGTTGAGACTACGAGCCAATTGAGCGCAGGGCGTACTGTGTGTGACATATACAATAAGTTAGGGCAACCTGCAAACGCACACGTTGGCTACAGTCTGGATATAGACCGCTTTTGGGAGTTGTTGATAGAGGTGCTTGTGTCGTATTGATGCTATACCTCTTTGGCTAAGCTGCGCTGTATGGCGTTTCATTGATTGCTTACAATCGTAACATGTAATTTGTCTGCAACTATGCCAATGCTGTCATTAATATTGTTAGCCTTCGTAATAAAGTCTGTTCTAAACAGATCCGTTTGCTCAATGGTAAACTTTTGCCCTTGATGTTCCTGCTTGTAAAGAGCAGAGAGAGCATTTTGAAAATCTTTCAAGCCTTTCGTAATATGCTCATCTTGATTACTGTCAACTGTACGTACTAGAGAACTTGCACTCGCATAAATATTTTGCCAGCCTCCAACAATATTTAGATAATCTTCTAAGAGCGAGTGGACAACTCCGTCAAATTGCGCGAATGCGTCACTCGTCCCAAAGAGAATATTTTGCCAGGTGTTGAAAACGTCATTGACAGAGACAAGTGCTTGTGTAAGTGCCGCGAAGATATCGCTGAGTGAGGGTTTCCACTGTTGAATAGCTGCTATGAGTTGAGTTGCATATTGATTCATAGCGTCAGCAGCACTTTTCAAGACATTGGCGTCAGGGAGAGTGTTGCCTATGTTTTGTGAATACGCATGGAAATTGAAGGGAACATTCGTTGGAATCAGAGGCGAAATGTTCCAAAGCGTTTCCTCAAGCACTTCTAACAAGTTGCCGGGAGTCTGTAAAACACGACCATTAGGAAGAGTCAAGTCAAAGGGGACGACCGTACCTTGACTATTGC
>CAXUGH010000245.1:688-8160 GCA_964250365.1 uncultured Ktedonobacteraceae bacterium | reverse complement strand
TGAAGTGTTCGTCGATACCAACACCGATGGCGGTGATGATGTTCTTGACCTCTTCACTCTTGAGAACTCTATCAAGGCCAACGCGCTCCACGTTCAGGATTTTACCGCGTAGTGGTAGTATTGCCTGGAAGTGACGGTCGCGCCCTTGCTTTGCACTATTATGAACAAACACACCACTGGCTAAAGCGAAGTTGTGAGTTCCAGGAACTTCGACATCATATACATCTACAACTTTGTCTAAAAGCTCAACAGAAACTACCTTATGATTGTAGCTTGCCACTGCCTCACGAGCTAGAGCAACGTCGCCATTGAAGTATCTCTGACAGAATTTGTCAAAGCGCAACAAAGACGAGTCACGTTTAGCACGTCGATGAACTTGATAAGCCTCGATATCAAGTGTTCCTGCTGTTTCAAACTGCTTCAATGCCGCAAGAGTTTTATTGTAGTAGGTTTGATTCAGAGACTCCTTACGTTTTACGCGGAAATCAGGTGTCCATTGCTGCTGCGTCTTTTCACGCCTCCAAGCAAGCAATTCTTCGTCTTGCCATTGAGCTTTCGCACGCTCGGAATGTGCTTCACGAGCCTCTGGATTATTCTCAAAGTATAGACGTACACGTTCAGCTTGTAAGAGACGGTTGGCTTCATCACCCCAATACTCACGCTGCGCCTTATCAAGTTGAGCAAGCACCTCTTCACGATATGCTTCATTTGAGTTGTAGAAATCGAGCCATTTCTGCACCATGTATGCTTTGTAGTTCTCGTCTTCCCACTGTTGCACCGCTCGTGATGAAAGCATTTGTCTCATCTCTGGACGAAGCATGCGCTCGCTCATCATCGCACGAAACTCCTCGCCTTGACGAATTTCGCGGCATTTCTCGATTGTGTCGGCACGATGTAATGTTTGTCCAACATGTTTTCTATGCAACTCAAGATGCTCTTGCGAAGGCAGACGCTTGATATTCGTTGGATTGTTGTTCAGTTTGTTAAAGTCCATGTGATGACAGTGATCACCGTCTTCTTGAGCGTACACACCTTTCCAACGATTGTACCAATCAGCCAGCATGTGAGTGAACAGCCATGAATTGGAGCGTGGGTCTTTCACCATCTCATACCCTTGTATGGTGATTCCAGGCTCTTTCATGTCTGACTTTTTACGATACAGAGGCATCAGAGAGTCGTTTGGAGCAAGCTGCTCAGCCGCTTTATAGCTTCCGTCTCGTAACATGAAACGATGATCGGGAGTACAGATTATTGATTCGCCGTTGTCTAACGTTACTTTTAGCACCTGAGCGTTTGCCTTTGTCATACGAGCATGAATGAGTCGCTCAAGCCCAATTGTGCCATCTTTGCGAATGGTATAACCAAAATGCTCTTTGCCTTCGGCTTGTTCTGCAACAAGGTCTTCAAAGCTGAGAGAGCGTCCATCAGCGAGAGCAACAAGTGTATCGCCAGAGAAACATCCACCTGCGGAGTCGCCCTCGACTAAGTACAGTTCACAGCGGTCGGGGTTGCGCTCGGAGCAGTCGGCGAGTTTGCCGGGGAGCGTGGTGTCGAGGACGTTTTTGCGTTGTACGAGGTCACGGGCGGCACGAGCGGCTTCACGAGCCTTCGCGGAGAGTAGACACTTCTCGATGATGGCTTTGGCCTCGCTCGGCGTCTCTTCGAGGTAGCGTGTGAGCATCTCAGAGGTAATGGCCTCGACAACGGGTCGTACCTCGGCGTTATTGAGTTTGCTCTTGGTCTGCGCCTCGAATTGAGGATTGGGTATCTTGACGCTGACAACGACGGTCAAGCCCTGTCGCACATCGTCGCCTGTGAGGTTGCCATCCTTTTCTTTGAGCAGATTGGCCTTACGCGCGTAGTCGTTGAGCGTGCGCGTGAGGGCACTACGGAAGCCTGTGATGTGCATGCCACCGTCAATCGTGTTGATGCCGTTGGCAAATGAGAACTCGGTGGAGGCCCAGCTATCGTTGTACTGCAAGGCTAGCTCGACCTTCACACCCTCGGTCTCGCGCACAATACTAACGGGACGCGCCTGGAGTTTGACACGATTCTTATTCAGGTAACGCACAAATGAGACAAGACCGCCTTCAAAGTAGAATGTTGCCTCGCGGTCGGTACGCTCGTCGATTAAGGCAATGGTCAAGCCTCGGTTGAGATAGGCCATTTCGCGGAAACGCTGTTCGAGGATGTCGAAGCTGAAGTCGCGCGTCTCCATAACGGTGAGATCGGGCAAGAAGGAGGTTTCGGTGCCTGTGCCATCGGCGGGACCAACATCGACCAGTGGCGTGACTGGGATACCCTTCTCGTAGCGTTGACGCCACACACGGCCTTCGCGTTTCACATCCACCTGACACCACTCTGAGAGGGCGTTGACGACGGAGACGCCAACGCCGTGCAGTCCACTACTGATTTGATAGCCGCCGCCGCCGAACTTGCCGCCAGCATGTAGCACGGTCATCACTACCTCAAGCGTAGACATGCCGGGGCGTTGATGATGCTCGTCAACGGGAATGCCACGTCCATTGTCGCTGATGGTCACGGAGCTATCGGCGTGAATGATGACGCGCACGGTATCAGCTTGTCCCGCCATTACCTCGTCGATACTGTTGTCAACAACTTCGTAGATGAGATGGTGCAGACCACGTTGATCTGTCGCACCAATGTACATGCCGGGACGTACACGAACAGCCTCTAAGCCTTCGAGAATCTGAATATTTTGTCCACCATAGCTCCCATCACTACTGCCATTTATTTTTCTTTTGCCATTCCCATTATTACCATTATTACCATCATTACCGATTTGTGTTTGAGGAGGAACATTTTCGGTTGAGTCGTTCGAGGGAAGTTGTTCTGAAATGATTGATTCTCTTGCTTTTGCCATAGTGCCATACGTCCTTTTATGTGATAACCATAATCATGAATGCATCCGAGGGTGTAATAAATTAGACCCGTACATAGGGAACGGACATTACTGCGCTCGTCCGAGGGTGTAATAAATTAGACCCCTACGGATGCATTTTATGAGAAAGATGCGATATGCACCCTGTCTGCTTGCTTCTCTACATAATAGTACCCTTATGCTGAGTGAGAAAAAGGGTAGAAGCATGCAGAGGGCGAGACGCACCTGTGATGTTTAATTCTGATTGAGCCTGACAAATGTGGTAACATTGCCATGTTTTCGTCACATAATTATACCACATTTTGTGCAAAAAATAAAATAAATTGTAACAATGATTTATTGGCCTTCTGGCTCTCGGAGCCAGAAGGCCAATAAATCATTGTTACAAAGGTACTATGATATTATTGATAGCGATTGCCGCTGAGTTGACCACTCATAGGCATGCCGTTGGCACTCTGCATGGCACCAGGGACGCTTTGCATAGCACCCGGTAAGCCGGGCATGCTCTGTTGCATTGGATTCCCTGAGACATTGGTGGCGCAATAGGGGCAGAAAGCCCAGCGTAGTTCAAGCAGACGTTCACACTTGGGGCAAGGACGTTTCAACTTGTTACTACAAGAGGGGCAGACCTGGAAGTCTGACTCGATACGTGCATGACAGTTGGAGCAGGTCTGACGCTCCGTCATCTCTGCCAGCAGCGACTCTTCCTCTAATTGACGCTCATAAATCTCTGCTAGCGTCTGGCGAGGACGCAGAATCATATAGATGAATAGACCGCCAACAAAGAAGACGGCAACGAGAACAGTGGCGAGAATTTGCGATAACATATCCTGTGTGCGCGAACGGATATCGCGGTACGTCCAGATTATCAAGCTCAACCAGAAGATGACGACGAACGCCACAGTGCATCCAATAAGCGGCCCTACAAACCCCTGTAGCGTGGTGAGAATGTTTCCACCGGATGCAGCGATGACAAGAAGAGTAAAGTTATTCACAGGACAGAAGCCCCCTTCACAGCATTAGAGAATATAGTTCATATAGGTGTTCAGACGCAATACAGACGCGACAAGTCACGTTAAATTTTTTATCTACTTATACACTACAACGGTTCGCACTCAAAAAGACAACAAGGTAGGACTATCGTCAAAATTTCTTCGTTACTGTACTTGTCTCCTGCGGAGACAAGTACAGTAACGAAGAAATTTGACTATTCAAATAATAGGGTGGCTATTCCTCCGCTGCGTATCGTGATTTCTATGGTCTGGGCATCTTGCGGACTTGGCGCGATTGCTGCTTGACGCTCCTCTAACAAGTTTGTCATATAAGTGTGCGTAAAGGCAAGCCCAGGCTTGATTTTGGCACTAACGGTACTATTTAACGGGTTGTAGACGCGAACGATCAGACCGCGTCCGTCAATGCTACGCTTTACAGCACTGACAACAAGGGTTGGTGGCTTCACAGCGACAAGCGTTGCCAGTGCTGGCAATTGACCTGAGTGCTGCTCCGTTACTACTGCACTTGTTGCGATTGGGATGTTGAATGCCTGCGCCTCGTGCAATACAAGTGTTTCGTTTGTCTCCCATGTGCCGCTGTGTGGCACCAGGGCATAGTCGAAAGTTTGCTTACCTAGACATTGAGCCTCTGGCGTGTATTCCATTGGCCCTGCATGACCACGCCTTGTTGCAAGGTCGCCACGCGAGAGCCACTCGACACAGCGTAGCAACGTGAGCGCAACCGCCATTGGGTGTTCCGTGTCAATACCAGAGCCACTCTGCATAACTTCGTATTCTGGTAGGCCACGATTGAGTACGGCTAAACCGTATTCGCCTGTGCTGACATCGACAAAGCGTTTCTGCGGAAAGACATTGACCGGTGCCTCGCTCCACTGCTCGACATCTGCTGGAACAGGAAGAGCTACAGGGCGCGTTCGCACCTCGAAGGTTCCCTCTGCCGATGCCGTTTCGGTCTTGAATGGTACGGGAAAGAGTACGCGTAAGCGATGGTCTTTCCCGTTGTTTTCAACACTCGTATGAATAGTAATACGTTGTACACTCGGAAAAAGTGTTACATCGCTCGCAATTGCACAAACAACTGTTTCGCTACTTCGCCCTTGACGACTCTCGGTACAGCTTGCAGGAAGTGCCATCTTACCGCTTATATGTAGTGTTACGCTCACAGGCTGCTCTTCGATTACCTCAATTGTCGGTGGCTCAATAAGCTCGCTGATTAGCGCATCCTGTAGTGGCGGGCTATAGTTGTACAGGTCGCCAACATCGCCTCCGTCAACCAGACGATTCAGACCGGAGTAAACAACTCCCGTTGTCTTATCTGTCACTGTTAAGGTGCCATTCTGGACATTTGCTTCCACTCTATAGAACTCATTCTCGATACTATTCCGTTGAGCAATAAGGGGAGATTTTTGGGCTGCTTTTCCTGTTTGTTCGCCAAGACCACGCGGATAGAGCCAGAAGGTTTTGAGTCCATAGGCAGGCAAGTCTGCTGCGAGAAAGTCTATGGTTTCGCGGGCTTGATCGACCAGAGATATTTCAAGAGTATGAATATTCTCGTTTGCCAGCAAATTCAATATATGCTGTCCAGCATCGGCAATTTCTTGTTCGTCGATGGTGACGCGCCCTTTGGGAGCGATCATAATCTCTATGTAGACAACTCCACTCTGCGCCAATTGTGGGTCATCAGGCGTAGTGCTCTGTGGCCCCGATTTTTCACGTCCGATATGGACACGCGACATGACGTATGACTCGTAGCCTTGCCCTAGTGCTGACATAATGGTGGAGTGTGCCATCTGTACGAGTTGCGAAGGCGTTGTGATGCCGGAGAAGGCGATAGCAGTTGCGAGCATCTCGCGTGCAAAGGGCGATGAACCAATCTCTTGCCGCCAACGCTTCACGATATGATAGGGCAGCGGAATGCCGCGTGCATCGACGATGACGGCATTGTGCAGAGAGCCAGGAAGTTGTACCTCGATACGCACCTTTTCGGTACGCGGACCAGGAGCTGGATTGAAGACGACAACAGGTACAGGTTCATAGCTTTCGTGCGGTACAGGGAAAGGTGCGCGTGTATCAGTAGCATGGACTAATTGCTGCATTGCTTGCTGAATTAGTTGCTCGGCAATCTGCTGACTCTGTGCGAAACGAACAGCGTTCTCACGATGTACCTGATCGAGACTACAGCCGCAGATGCTGTCATGTGGATGATTTTGTAGCAGATACCGCCATGCAACACGTATCAAGCCTTGCGGATAGGTTGCGCCCGTTGATGCTGCCCATGCGGTGAGCGGCTCGACCCAGCGTTCAAGGAGATGTTCAATGACGGTGTTTTGTTGCTTAATCCACATACGGCTTGAAAGTACTGAGACGAGAAGAGGCGAGTAGCGACCGTTACGCAACTCGCCTGTAAGCGTTTGCAGAGAGTCGAATGGTATTTTCTGACGCGTACTTTCGATATAGTGCGGCAACGTGCCAATTTGTACAGAGAGCGAATCATAGCGTTTGGCCTGCTCCTCCTCGCTCTCGAACTGAGTAAGCATTTCCTGACGCGTCGGATCAATAGTACGCATAAGTTCGTTGGCGGCGCGAATTGTCGCTGGCAAGCCTTCCTGTATCTCTAAATGATCGGAGCCATTCATAAAAAGCAGGATATTCGTGTTGGCCTTGGGGAGCAGGTTAGCGGTGAGCAGTTCGACGCGCGTCACAAACTCTTCAGGGTTAAGCGGCATCTGACGAGCATTTGAGTAGCCAATAGGATCGGCGAGATGCGCTACGAAGACGGTGCTACCATCTGGTGCAGTCCATAAAAATTCGCTCGTTCTTGCCTCGGTACCAACACCACGCCAGAAGACAGCATTGTCGATGCCCACACCCTGCAAAATTTGCGGAAGTTGCGCGATATGACCAAAGCTATCGGGCACGTAGCCAACATACATAGGATTGCCAAAGTCTCTAGCCTGTCGCAAGCCAATCTGCAAATTGCGAATAAGGGACTCGCCGCTCACCAGAAACTCGTCGGGCTGTACATACCAGGGACCAACTAGCACACGCCCTGAGCGAATATGCTTGCGTAGCCGTTCCTCCTGCTCCGGCTGAATCTCTAAATAATCATCGAGGACGATGGTTTGTCCATCGAGCATGAAGTGGGAGAAGGTTTCGTCGGAGTCCAGAATATGAAGCAGCTTATCAACGGCTTGCACAAGGCGGATACGAAACTGTTGAAAGGTTAGGTACCATTCGCGGTCCCAATGCGTGTGAGGGACAAGAATAACCGTGAGTTGCTGCGTCATGATGCTCCTTTGACGAAAGATGAGAGGCGTGTATGTATGCCAGTATAGACAGGCTCTTAAATATAAGAGTTTTTCGGGTGTTGAAGCGTATTATACACTGATGTAGCGCGGCATAGCAACGTATTTCGTTGCATTTTTGTAGGTTGGGAGCCACTTTACAAAAATTTTAGAAAGAGCATAAAGAGAATGCCCCCGCCGCCCGCCGCGAGGGGGTTGTGGTTTTTTGAAGGGAAGTGAGTGGGCAACCAGGGCGGGGCCCCCAGAACCGAA
>CAXUGH010000245.1:0-678 GCA_964250365.1 uncultured Ktedonobacteraceae bacterium | reverse complement strand
ATAAAGAGCATAAAGAGTAGCCCCGCGCCGGGGGCGGCGGGGGCATTCTCTTTATGCTCTTCAGACAGGTGGGCAACCAGGGAGTCGAACCCTGAACCTAACGATTAAGAGTCGTGTGCTCTGCCATTGAGCTAGTTGCCCTTCTGGAAGAAGATAATAGCATAGGACACCTCTTTCGTCAAGCATTCTCTCAATGGCTATGAAAAAGGGGAAGTGGCAACAGAATAGTGGCTCATCCGCTATTCTGTTGCCACTTCCCCTTTTTTATATACTTAAATAGGAGTAGGTTAAGATGTTTCATTGTGTTTAGCCTTTTCGTCCTATGTTTCACCGCATTTCATGCTGTATAGCTTAGGGATGCGCTATTATAGCAGCGTCAACAGTTTTGTGTATATAGACAGGCTAGCTAGAGAGAAGCCTGAGGAAAGTTGTTTACGTACTTAGTAGAGGAGAAGAAACCGTGAATCCTATCAGTCGAGCGCGTTACAACGGTCAACGTGTTCTAGGATATTTTCGGCAGCATCGAGTAGCAAGCATTGCAGCAGGTCACGTCGTCGTAGCATTTCTGCTCGGCATTATTTTACTCAGCAATGCTTTTGGCTCAACACTATTTGGAGCGTTCGCACAATCTGCCTGCTCTAACAACGACCATACCTATATGGTAGTAAGTGGTGATAC
>CAXUGH010000244.1:3822-8183 GCA_964250365.1 uncultured Ktedonobacteraceae bacterium | reverse complement strand
TCGTATGGGAGGGGCGTTCCCCTTGCGGGCGCCCTGGCCTTACACCGACCATCTTTTCCAACACTCCTAATATACGGATAGAGCATGTACCTTTCCTCCCTCACTCTGAGCGAGTTTCGCAACTATCAACAACTGAATTTGACGCTTGGCCCTGGCCTCTTTCTCTTTTATGGCGAAAACGCGCAGGGTAAGACGAACTTGCTCGAAGCCGTGAGCATGCTCTCGACCGCGACCTCGTTTCATGCTGGTAGCGACCGTGAGGTGGTCAATTGGAATGCGCCCGATGCCATCGCACGTTTAGAGGCGACGGTGATACGCAACGAGGGCGATGCTCATATCGAACTCGTCATTTTCGATCCTTCTCCATCACCTCTCCCAACTTCCGATGCAGTACAGACGCCGCGACGCGGGATCGAGATGCCCACAAATACGCCACGTAAACGTATCAAGGTCAACGATTTACCGCGTCGAGCAATAGACCTGATTGGACAGATAAAAGTGGTGCTATTCGCGCCAACAGATCTGCATCTTGTCGATGGCTCACCAGATGAACGGAGACGTTTCCTCGATAGGGCACTGTGTCAGCTTTCGCCGCGCTACTGTCAGGATATTGTGAAGTATCGCAAGATTGTACAGCAACGCTCAGCACTGCTCAAACGTATCCGCGACGTACAAGAGGATCCTCGTCTGCTCGACTTTCTCGACGATCAATTGATTACGCTGGCTACATCCATTATCGACGAACGGTATATGATGGTGACGGCACTCAACCCTATCGCTAGTGAGTTTCAGACGGCAATCAGTGGTAAGCGCGAGGATTTGCAGATTGTTTACCGTCCCTCACTTTCTGTGAATGGCGCACTGCATGGAGCGGAGGCGAAACAGTACTATCTTGAGCAGCTACGCGGAGTACGCAAAAAAGAGATACTCCAAGGTGTGTGTCTACTGGGACCGCATCGTGACGACCTGGAATTCGTCGTCAATGGCGTCAACATGCTCACCTATGGCTCACGCGGACAACAGCGCACAACAGCCCTCTCCACCAAACTAGCTGAGCTTGCCTATATGCGCGACAACACGGGCGACGAACCCATTCTCCTGCTCGACGACGTGTTCAGCGAACTAGACCACCTCAGACGCGACTACCTGCTCGCACAAGTACGACAATACCAACAAGTATTTCTTACCGCGACCGACCTCACAGGCTTTCCGTCAGAGATTGTGACACAGGCGCATCTGTATTCTGTGGAAAATGGGATGATACAAGAACAAATGACATGACGGCTTTGCCGTCATGTCATTTGTTCTTGTATCATCTATAGCGGTAGCGACATTATCCTACTGATTGTTTTCATGCCGAGCCGCTCGTAAAAGTCGACGGCATTTTTATTGAACTCCCAGACGCGCAAATCAAGACTCGCTGCACCGTGCGCCTTTGCCCATTCAGCACATGCTTGGAAAAGCTGGCGACCAATACCCTGCCCCTGATAAGCCTTTAGAACACCGATGTCGTCGATATGTACATCACGACGCTTAACCAGGAGTTCGCGTTGTGGCGCGTCCCGTAACTTCATCAGCACGTATCCTACGACCTTGCCGTCGAGTTCCGCGACAAACGCCATCATATCTTTACGCTCTAAAATTTCAGAGAAATATTCGGCAGGAACTCCGCTCATTCCCTGCATAAAAATTTCGGGATGGGCGTTTGAATGTAAATCCTGTGTTTCAAGGCCAATTGGTATAATCGCGGGATGGTCTTCTTTGGTAGCGGGACGAATAGTGGCGCTCATTGTATTCCTCCTAGAAAAAATGAAGTTTTTACATTTGAGCTTATTCTATCACCTTTGCAGGCTCTCCTTTCTTCGTATCCATCGTTTTTAAAGCAGGATTGATTAACAACGATCCTGTTGTGAGGAGATACAGGGCACCGATTACTATAATACTTGTTCGCAATCCGATCAACGTTGCAATGTACCCACTTAGTGCGGTTCCTAGAGGCACGCCAACAAAAGCTCCTGCTGTTATTGCGCCAAAAACTCTTGCTCGCATGTCTTTGGGAATACGTTCAAATGCTATCGTGTCAATGAGAGGATTGATCGATCCAATAGCTAGACCAGCAATAATATGAACGAGAATGAGCAGAGGGAGTATCGGCACAAGAAATATCCAAAACCGCAATGCTCCCCCGATAATAAAAGCAATTCCGAAGGTCAAACGACGTGGAAGACGATGCCCAATAGCACCAAAGATAATTGTGCCAACGAAACCTGCGCCTCCAAGTGCTGCAGAAATCAATCCAAGCGGAATTGCGCTGTTGAAAACTTGCTTAATGTATGCAGGCTCAATCACGGAAAAGAACGCAGCATCCAACAAGTTTGTCACCAACACAGTGACAACAATCGCCAGAATGAGGGAGTCATGCCTGATGAATTGCAAACCACTTCCTAAATTAGCCCAATAACTGCCGTCCACCTCCTCTTTTAGCTGTGTGCGAACGAGTGCAGAGGGAATAAGCACACCGATGAGGAGTGCGGATAGACCGAAGCTAGCACCGTCGAGCCATAGGAGATTACTTGTGCCGATAACGGCGATCAAGACACCTGCAAGTGGCGCACCTACGAGAGCCGATACGCGACTAATACCATCATTGATCGCATTTGCTCGCTCCATACGCATCTGTGCAGCCTCAACCAGTTCGGGCACCATAGCGGTACGAGCGGTAGCACCAGGGGATTTGAATAGTCCACCAAAAAAAACTAACACCAACAATTGCCAGAAAGCCAAGCCAACAGTATGATAGAGCAGAGGAATCAATGCCACACTTACCGCACTAGCAGTATCGCTAAGTACGCTTGTACGTTTATAGCCAAGTCGATCTACCAATGCACTGCCAAAGAAGGCCGAGAGGACAGCAGGCAATGTCGAAAAGAATGCGGTAATACCTGTTTTGGTAATGCTTCCCGTCGTTGTAAGCACGAACCAGGGAATAGCAAGTAGCGTTAAGTAATCGCCAACATACGAGATTGCACTCGCCGCAAAAAGTGTAAACAGTGGAAGTCTGCGCCTTTGCCCTATTTCTTTTACCTCGTCGCTCATACGTATCCTCCGTAGATGCGAAGTACCTTATAGGTATCATGAGCAGAAACAACGGTAAGTTGAGCATTATCAGTAACGCTCTCAAAACGAGTGATGATAGCGGCGCGTCCATCTTTTTCTACATACTGCCTGGGTAGTGTCCGTATTTTCGGATACTTTTGCATGAACTGGCGACCTTCTGGTAGTGTCAGTGAAAGCTCTTCCAAACTAATAGTGCATGTAGAATTACAGAACTTACACACAATATTTACCGTTCGGTTATTAGACCTTCTTACCCACGCTAATGCACTAAGAGGTGGTAAACCTATTTGCACCGATAGCCTATTACCACAGTCCTCACAAAACACAGTATTCTTGCTCAAACCTTCTCGATAGTAGTGGTCGCACCATTGCATGAGTCGAGATAACAATGGTTTATATCCTTTTAGTCCTCGCAACACAGAAAGATGGTTTTGACTTACAAAGTCTTCGCTATCAGGAGAACACGTAGGACATTTCAGCAGTAACTTCCCTTCAGCGGGATTGCGTCGCCCCAATAAGCGACGTTGACCACATGAATGACACCATAGAGGCGTCTCTTCCCAGTCGCCAGCAGTGTAAGTACTATAAGGAGAAATATCCTGACTCATCTCCTTCGTCAGCACTTTTCTCAATGCCAGCTTTCCGCGTTGCAGACGCATCGCTACTGCACTTGTGTTTGTGCCGAGTTGTGCGGCGACCTCGGCAAGTGGCGACTCCTCTACGTAGCGTTTGATGAGGACGGTGCGAGTCTCCTGTGGTAGCAGAGCCATTGCGCGGTCAAGCAGTTCGATCAGTTCTTTGCGCTCAAGTTCAACCTCGATGTCGTAATCGTCGGCGAGCGTTTCTTCGAGCAGCATCATCTCTTGCCCAATAACAGGCGTATGAACTATCGCGCTATGGGCAAGTTCGCGCCCTATTTTCCGCTGCCAACGCAGACAGATGTTACGAGCAATTCCTGAGAGCCATTGCGCCTGTTTTTCGGCATCGCGCAATGTACGTTGATGCCGCCATGCCTCTAACACCGTCTCTTGTGCGAGGTCTTCGGCGATATCGCTATCATTTGTAAGGAAGGCGCAGAGCCGTACCAACCGCGTCCATTCTTGTACCGATATGAAGCTACCAGGAATGTCTTGTATCTGTTTCTCCATATATGTTTCCTTTTATGAGGAGATGAACAATTTGTTCTGATAGCATGTCGCGTTTGAGGCCCAAAACATAACGCATTTTTTGGGGAGATTGTAATG
>CAXUGH010000244.1:0-3812 GCA_964250365.1 uncultured Ktedonobacteraceae bacterium | reverse complement strand
CCCCCCCCCCCCCCCCCCCCCCCCCCCCCCCCCACCACACATTACGGAAGATTATTCTTATCCATTTGCTTCTGCCGCAGTTGGCTCCACGTCTGCTGAACATGTGCAACATCGGCATCGCTCGGTACGGATCGACCGTAGCGGATGGCGGTATAGGCATCGGTCATAACGCCTAGTTCGGGTTCGGTAAGCGGAAGACGCGAATGCAGACGCTGGCGAAACTCGTAGGGCGTTTCGTCCTTCTTGCGCGGATACCCACGATCAGCAGCCCAACGCAGAAGCGCACGATACATTTCACGAATAGTTCGCGCCGTTGGCTCAAATGCTCGCTCATCTACGATTCCCTGCTCAAGTGCCACTACTGGACGACGCGGGAAGAGGCGTAGCCAGAGAGCGTGTAGAAATGCTCGCAACTGCGTCAGAAACAGTTCCCATGACCATAGGCTCTCGTGAACCTCATCGGTCTTGTGTGCAATTCGCGCACGTCGCATGCGTCTCAGTAGCACTACAAGCAGCACAACCACTATCACTAGGACTATAGGCAATATGATTTTTATGAGCGTAAGTAGCAGTTCATTTGGACCACCAGGTGGCACCACACATTGAGAGGCATGGGGATGCTCTAAGCAGTAACGAGTCAATGGTGTTGTTTGATTAGTCTTGATCTTCGGTGGCTGGAATTTAAGATGGAAGAGTTGCAGAAACAGAACAAATGGAGCAATGAGTAGCGTCATCGCAAAGGCAATCGCGGTTGTAAGCCAATTGTAGGCTATAACGACGGGCGCGAAGACACCTTGTAATCCTGCGAGAAAGTCGGGGCTGGCAAATGCCCCTACTACTAATGAAGCGAGGAGTAACACAACACCAAAGGCAATACTGATAAGAAAGAGCGCACGCTCTTGTAGCGAAACACTCCCCTGCAAACCAGTACTATGTAGAGTACGCACAAATGTCGTTTGTGCGAAGGCGTGTGCAAGAAGGGCGGCTACAAGAAACAGTGGAATGAGAAGGAGGAGTAATGCTTCGTCAGAAGAGGTTGTGTTTGTCGCGGCACGGTAAACGATTACCGCGAGCATCACGCCAATGCCGAGACGTATTCCAAAAAACACGTTTCCTGGCTCAATGGTAGTACGTGCCAAACGGAGACCACGCCAGTAAAAATAGAGTATAAGCGCAATAATGACTCCGACGCGAAATGCCCCGTTGCCAAGCAGAAAGACATCGCTGAGCAGATTTGCTAGCCACGTTGGATCGTAGAAGGCAAGCGTAGAAGCGTAGAGTCCATTCCATAATGAGAAAAGGGTAGCACCCACTATCAATAGGACAACAAGAAGTGTACCAGAAAAGGACATCTTTGAACTCGAAGCTTCATTGTCGGTACTCGTCGAAATTTGAGAGAAGGACTTCGCTAACCAGCACGAGCCAGCAATTACAACGAATGGCACCCACAACGGCAGCCAGAGTGTGTACGACGAAGTTGTGCCTGCGATAGCAATAAGAATCGTATCGACCCAACAGGTCTCCATCAAAGCTAGAAGATAGGGCAGTGTGCGTTCGCCTCGACTATGGAAAATCGTGTCGTCTTGAAAGCCATTTCTTTGCGGTACTGCGTCATCTCTTTTTTGTGATGTGGTATTCATAGAGTGCCCTTTCTGCTCTACACGAACAAGTTCATTGTAAGTGGCTTTCTCTCCGTTGTCAACGAAAAAGTGCATGCAAATGTACAGAGAGAGTGTTTTCTCTTTACATATTTATGAATAGTGTGCTATTCTGAGAAAAGACTGTTGACACGACGTTCAATGGAACCGTTTCCATTACAAAACGGGTATGACATTCCAACAAAGACAAGGTGGAACAGCATGACAGCACACGCAACCATTCACGATGTCGCGCGGGTAGCGGGTGTGGGAATTGGAACCGTTTCACGAGTACTCAACGAACATCCCAGCGTTCGTCCAGCAACGCGTGAGAAAGTTCTCGCCGCTATCGCTCAACTGCATTTCAAACCCAATCCTATCGCACGAAGCATGATTTCTAAGCGTACTGATGCCATTGGCGTTGTCGTCCCTTTCTTTACACGACCATTCCAAATTGAAGTGCTGCGCGGTGTACAGAACGTACTCTCCCGCGCACAGAAAGAACTGGTATTGTACAACGTCGAGAACGATACGCAACGGGACCACTACTTCTCCGAGATTCCCATGCATCGTAGAGTTGATGGTATGCTCATTATTTCGCTTCCTCCTGGCGACTCCATTGTGCAAAGCTTTCACGATGTTGGTCTACCTACAATCTTACTAGATGCCTATAGCCCTCATCTCACATCGCTTGTGGTAAACAATGTCGAAGGAGCGTATCAAGCGGTGAAGAGTCTTCTTGACAAAGGACATCGGCGTATTGGCTTCATCAACGGCGTCATCGAGGGCAACTTCAAATTCAATCAGGCGAATGATCGGCTCATCGGCTTTCATCGCGCTCTAGGAGAGGCCGGACTACCGTTTGAGCCGAATATGATTGTTGAAGGTGAATGGAATCGGCAGGCTGGTCGTGACGCAGCACGTTCTCTGCTTACACAGACACCTCGTCCAACGGCTATTTTCGCCGCTTCGGACCTGCAAGCTATCGGTGTGCTGGAAACCGCGCAAAGTCTCAACATCGCCGTCCCAGCCGAACTAGCGGTTATCGGCTTCGACGGCCTCGAAATAGCAGAATTACTGAATTTGAGTACGGTTCAGCAACCAATGCTCTCGATGGGAGAGATTGGTGCCACTCAATTATTAGCACACATCGAGAATCCACAATTGCCACCGGAACTCATTCGTCTCTCAACCACTCTAGTAGAACGTCACACAACTCAATATCAAAGCAGCGAACGCCCACAAGAGGTGGGGTAATCCACAATGTACATGTGTCACTCGTCGCCGTAGGGGACGAGTGACACATGTACATTGTGGATTCTTAGAGATTGGCAAGAAGGATTTACAACTCAAAATTTTTATGGTATTGTTTACACATGCATAGAAACGTTTCCAAAAACAATGTTTCTGTTTGCATATGGCTTCTCATTGAGAGATTTAGCATATCTGCAACGTACTTTTTGAAGGGGAAATAGAAACTTCTACTACAACCCCGAAAGGAGTGGCCTCACCTGAAACTTTCCAGTTAGTGGAATTCGTGGTACATGCAAGCATTTGTGAGTAGCTGACACAATGTATGTGCCAACGGTCTCGCGCTTCTGTCCACAACAACCTTGCAAAAAGTTGTATTATACTTCCATAGTATGATTTTGGAAGTTCGGTGAGCATAGGTTCAAACACAACATAAACGGGTGTTGTGTGTTTGATTGCTATTGGCTACCAACATAGCCAAGTCCAAAGGAGGACCATACATGTTTTCTCACCCTGAGCAGCGTGAAGTTCTTGACGAAATCATTGTTAAAATCCGTTCCGGTCGCATGAAACGCCGTACATTCCTCGAACGCGCAGTCGCGGTTGGTCTATCCAGTACAGCAGCAATGTCTCTGCTTGAGGCATGTGGTGGTGGCGGTGGCGGTGCAAGTGGTGGACCAACAACTGTTATCTGGCAGACTGAGAATGATACCTCAAACTCCTATCCGGCAATTGTAGATGGTTACAACAAGAGCAACAAGGATAATGTCCATGTTGTCTGGCACAACGGTCCATCCGACACCTCTACTCTCATCACTCTGTATGACAACACGCTACGGGCGCGGAGCGCATCATTTGATGTGTTTAACATAGATGTTGTCTGGCCTGCCCAATTTTCTACGCAGGGTTGGACGTTGGACCTTT
>CAXUGH010000243.1:0-8193 GCA_964250365.1 uncultured Ktedonobacteraceae bacterium | reverse complement strand
GCAATCCCTCTTCTAAAGGACGTGGCGAGTAATCTAACTCTCTCTTTGCTTTGGCATTGCTCCCAATATAGGTGACACCTGCATTGATACGCAGATATTCCGCACTATAGTCAGTCGGAACGGGTACAATCTTCTCGACCACGCCCATCGTCGCAGCCATTGCCTTCATTCCAAATGGCGGTACATGAATACGTGGTGCAGGAACACCTGTGATGGTTTGAGCTGTCTGCATCGCATCGACAAGCGTATGCGTTGGACCGGCGATAATGTAGCTCCCGCCTACTATGCCCTTCTCCATCGCCAGGATATGACCGTGTGCGATATCATCGACATGTGCCCAGGAAAAGGCAGTTCGCGCAGGAATAACGGGCAGTTTCCGTTGCAAGTATTGAATAAACGTCGTGCGGACGGTACTCGTATCACCAGGGCCATAAATCACTCCTGGTAGCACAATCACCAGTGGTAAGCCAGCCGCAATCATCGGATCAGCTACTTCGTAGTGTGCGACCCACTTGGTGCGGTCATACTCGCTCAATTGTGGACCCTTATAATGATAGGTCTCATCGACAAGCTTGCCGTGCGTATCGGAGTTGACCGCAAGAGTACTAGTGTAGACACCTTTGGCGATGCCTAATTCTTTCATCAACTCCAAGACATTGCGTGTACCACCGATATTGATTTTCGCACCCTCACTTTTATCCTTGACACCAACTTTATACCAACCCGCAATATGAAAGACCCCATCAACCCCTTGCATTGGTGTACGCATACTCTCTTTATCGGTCACGTCACCCTGATGTACCGCTACACCAATCTTCGTCAAATTCTCAGCCTTCGCAGGATTACGTACAACTACAACTACCTCGTGTCCCGCCTCCACTAATTGCTGTACCACATGACCGCCTACGAAGCCAGTGGCACCCGTTACAAAATACTTCATATCTATTGCTCCTTTTGAATCCCTTCTTGTGCCATTCGCTCCATGCCATACAACAGCGTTTGTACCGCCGACGCAAACTCAGGAGCGAAAGATACTTCAAACAACCGTAACTCCGAACGTTGTAATGCCTGTTGCACGACGGGAGCCGGGTCTGAGAGGTGCCATAGTCCAATCACCAGCGCATGACATCGTAAGAGCAGCCGTGCCCCCTCGCCCATCGTAAGAAACGCTAAATTTTGTTCAAGCAGCGAACCTGTCCGCTGAAAATGCTCTAAGAGAAAGAATTTGAAATGCAGAGCGGAGTCCAGGTCAATATTCTGCTCAAGCAGCGTATGCAGAATAGCCAGCAAGCGTGTCAACCCTGAACGCTTCTCAAGTGACTCATGAAGTATCGCTGTCACCTGCGGAATCGTGCCGGAACGTCCTAACTCTTCTAGCCGTTCATCCACCTCTGCAAACCACTTTGTCAGTTGCTGCTCCACCAGTGTCAAAAAGAGAGCCTCTTTCGTCTTGAAGTACAGGAAAACCGTCCCCTTCGCCAACCCAAGTGTATGCGCTATATCACCCATCGTCAGCGTCTCGTACTTCGTCGTCTGGAATAACTCCCATGCCGTGTCGAGAATAGCCTGTCGCCGCTCCCTCTTCTGTTCGTCGCGTACCGCCCGTTGCCCCGTAGAAAGATGTTCCATAGTTGCCGCTCGCATTTCCAGAATGACCAGTGTGTTTCATGTAAATGACCACTAGTCATTTACATGAATAAGTATAAATGACTTTCGGTCATTTGTCAAGAGTTGTTATCAAGATATTTGCTCATCTAATAAATCCAAAGCTGGTTCGCTTCTGGTAATGCTAATTTACTGCCTACGCCACAAGAAATTGTTCTACTACTAATTTTTAACAAACATTAACAGCTTCATAATATATATGATACATATACATGTATATAATTACGATTAGACCGTTTGTTGCGAAGACGGTGCCTGAAAAAGTCTCCTTATATAAAAGAGACAAGGCTTATTAGGTCGTCTCATGACAACTAAGGTCTCCTGTGGAAAAAGATCAACAAACGGTGATCTTCCACTTCAGGACGGAGTAAAAAAGAGTATAGTTTAACAAGGAGACGGTCTTTCATGCAGAAGTATGAGTATCACATTTCAGAACATGCAAGCAACACGAAGTCATCGTACCTGAATATTCCCCCCTGCTTAACGAGCTTAGTAAAAAAGTCTATCATGAGGATTACTCTGCTCGGATTTGCGCTTTTCTGGATGAGTACGCTACTCTTATTACCATTTCCCACTCAAAAAGCATATGCAGCGACGAGTCCGAGCTTTCCAGATCAGACGCGCGTAGGTATTCATAATACCTATGACAAAGCAAAATACCCCTATCTCGTCGATGCGCTCACTACGGGTGCAGGGCTAATTGAACTCGATGTCTGGCAGGATTTTCTTTTCTCAGGACATTATTGGGTTACACATAATGCGATCAGTCCAATTGGCAACGATAACAACTGTGAAAGTGCCACCAGCTATAGCCAGCTTGGTCAACAACAGACTAATCAGGACTTTGCGAGTTGCCTGGACGATATTCGCCTCTGGAGCCAACAATTTCCCAACCACGCCCCACTTGTTGTGAAGTTAGAACTGAAGAATGGTTTTGATATTCTCAATGGCTATGGGCCAGCTCAACTCGACGCATTGATTGCACAACATATAGGGGTGAATAACCTCTTTACTCCATCAAATCTTATGGGCAACAAATATGGAGATCTCGATAGTGCCGCCCGTGCTAATGCATGGCTAAGTGCTGCACAGATGACGGGAAAGATCATGTTTGTTATCCAGGCAGGTACCGTTGAGATTGCTCTAACTCGCTACACTTCCGACAAGGTGTATATTGATTATATGATCAACCTGGAAAACCAGGGAAAGATCAGTCAGTCAATGGTTTTTCCGACTTATTTGAACGTGCCAGCATACGATCCACGCTCAGGAGTACGCAAGCCGTGGTACATTGTCTTCGGGGCAGACGCCACAGGCTATTCGCAGGTTGACACCAGTGCCTATTACAACAATCACTATCTAGTTATTATGACTGATGCACAGAACGTCCCTCCTGCTATCAGTGATACCGTTCCTTCCGTGGCTGATGAACAAAATCGTGTGAACCAGCTTGCGGCACATGCAGCAACTATTGTTTCCAGCGACTGGACCGCTCCAAATCTTGTTAGCTACACCACAACGCGCTCCTAGCCAACCTGTGGAAAAGGGAGCAAGAGAGAAGAGACATAAGCTATTTCTTAAATTATGCTTATGTCTCTTCTCTCTTACAGCAAGAACGATTAAATTGATAACATTCACACATGCCTTCCGTGAGCGTTATGACGATTTACACCGCTTATAGAATATACACGTCCCCAACTTCTGATATGTAACTCCTGTCTTTTATTGAGCTATCAGTGTATACTTGGTGTAGGCGACTTTCGACTTTTCCTCCGTTCCATGTAGGTTGTGAGCAATTACGATGATGGGTTGCTTCCACATCACGACGTTGTAGTTACAACTGGAGGGCCGCGTATGTCCGAGGAGAAATCGTTCCCGTATCGACGTTTTGTCAAGCCTTTTCTACCCCTCACCTTTGCAGTCGTCCTTCTTATGCTTGTCGCGCCTGCCGCACTTGCCAGTCCACGTCCACACATCTCGCTTGTTGGCCCCAAGAGTCGTTACCTCGCGCTTGGTGACTCGCTCGCCTTCGGCTATCAGCCAGACCTCAATTATGACGATGGCTATGCCGACGACTTTTACGCCAACTTACAGGGGCATGGTGTTAATACTCTTGCGAATCTTGGTTGTCCTGGCGAGACCAGCGTAACGTTTCTGAACGGCAAGTGTCCAGTGCCCATTCTACGCAAGTTCCCGTATGTCGGCTCACAACTTAATGCGGCCCTTATCTATCTCGCGCTCCACCCAGGTCAGGTGAGTCCTGTCACCCTTGATATAGGTGCCAACGACATCTCACGTGATATCAACACGAAAACCTGTGCCACCAATACCAGTCAATTCGCTAGTGACCTCGCCACGCTGGATGCGAATCTCACGCAGACCATTCTGCCCCAGTTGCATAACGCCCTGGTGGTCAACGGCAAATTGACCGGTGATCTGGTCGTCATGAACTATTACGACCCCTACCAAAACATCTGCCCGAACACCGTCCCGTACAGCCAGCTCGTCAACCAGCACATAGCCAACGATGTTAGCAGCTATGGCACAGTTGTCGATGTTTTTAGTGCCTTTGGTGGTGCCACCACACCCAATCCCAACATCTGTAGCTATACCTGGGAGTGCAGCATCTTCCACGATATTCACTCCACCGACACTGGCTACAGCGTCATCGCATCGACTTTCGAGAACACTGTCGGCTACTAATCACTAGTCAAGCCGACCTGCTCAACGCGATGCAAAGAGCGTCGTCCATCGGTATTGTGTGTAGAGGACACACAAGTCGCCTAACCGGTGGACGACACTCTTTGTCTTTGTTAAGAAAATAGCACTTCCCACGTAAAGATTATCCTGCTATAATCAGCAAGTATCAAGCAAATGTTCTATATGCAGGAGGCAGCGTTGTCTGTATTAGTAACCAAAGTAGATGACTTCTCTTCCTGGATAGATAACGCACTTCATCAAGTTGATACTTTTCGCCTGAATGCTAATAGACAACTAGACCCTCATCAAAAGATTGAACTTGGGCAGTTCCTCACGCCTATGCCCATTGCTCGTCTAATGTCCTCTATGTTAGAGTGCCAAGAGCCGATTATTTCGCTCCTCGATCCATGTGCCGGTGTTGGCTCTCTGTTTGCAGCAAGTGTCGCCGAACTTTGTCTCCGCCCCACCCCTCCAAAGGAAATACATGTTACAGCATACGAAATAGATGTAATGCTTGCCGCATATCTACCAGATACACTCAAATTATGTAAGGAAATGTGCAGACGCGCAGGTATTTCTTTTACCGGAGAGGTACGACAGGTAGACTTCATTGAAAATAGTGTTCATGACACAACGGTAAATCTTTTTACGCAAGCACCTCTGCTTTCATTCAATTGTGTTGTACTTAACCCACCTTATCGAAAAATTTCATCAAACTCTCAACTCTCGAAAACGCTACAGCTTAACGGAGTAAAGACAACCAACCTCTATACAGGCTTTTTGCTTTTATGCATGCGCTTACTCTCGGATAATGGAAGCATGGTGGCGATTACACCGCGTAGCTTTTGTAGTGGTAGCTACTTCAAACCTTTTCGCAAATCGCTTCTCCGTACAATGACGCTTAAACGCCTCCATCTCTTTGAGTCTCGTCAAAATACGTTTCAGGAAGACGAAGTATTGCAAGAAACAATCATTCTTTCGGCGGTAAAAGCCTTCTCGGTACCTGGAACAGTGCATATCACCAGTACACACGGCCCTACTGACAATTTTGTTGTTAGCCGTGAAGTTCCCTACGATGAAGTAATTAGCACTGATGACTCTGAATTCTGTATCCGCGTTGTTTCGGATGAAGGTGGCAAGCAGATTACGCAGAGAATGTCAAAGCTGCAGACGCGTTTGGACGACTTAGGCATTAGTGTATCGACAGGTAGAGTTGTTGATTTTCGGGCATCGGATTTCCTACGTATGCTTCCTAAAGAGGGAACTGTGCCGCTTATCTATCCTACTCATATCTCTTCTGGGCAGGTAGTGTGGCCCAAGCCAGAGTCGAAAAAACCAAATGCCATTGTAGTAACTGAGGAGAGTAACGATTTACTCGTACCTAATGAGACCTATGTACTTGTACGTCGTTTCTCAGCAAAAGAGGAAAAAAGGCGTGTTGTCGCAGTCCTTCACGAACCGCATTATTGTTCTGCAACTCATGTAGGATTTGAAAATCATCTAAATTATTTCCATCATAACCTACAAGGACTCCCTCCTCTCTTAGCAAGGGGACTTACTGCTTTTCTTAACTCGACATTTGTTGACATGTACCTTAGACTGTTCAATGGTCATACACAAGTAAATGCAACAGATTTAAGAAGTATACGTTATCCAACACGGGAGCAGCTTGAGGAATTAGGTCTACGTCTTCCAGATGGCATACCCTCACAGCATATAGTTGATGAGTTGATAGAGGAGATATTATTTTCCATGAATGACGATCAGGAAATGAATCCTATCTTGGGTAAGAAGCATCTTGAAGAAGCTCTTGCCATACTAAAGGACCTCGGCTTTCCACGCCAGCAACAAAATGAGCGTTCAGCCCTTACGCTGCTTGCCTTGCTAGACCTGAAATCTAATCAATCCTGGTCTGAAGCCAAGAGTCCTCTGTATGGTATCACGCAGATGATGAATTTCTTTGCTCAAAACTATGGTAAGCAGTACGCACCAAATTCGCGGGAAACAGTTCGGCGTCAAACAGTCCATCAATTTCTGGACGCGGGAATTATTGTAGCAAATCCTGATAATCCTACACGTGCAATCAATAGCGGTCAAACGGTGTATCAGATTGAGCCGCAGATACTCAATCTTCTTAAAAAGTATGGTAGTCCAGAATGGGGAGGCTCTTTGCGGGCGTATCTTGTAGATGTTGAAACCCTCCAGAAGCGTTATGCACAAGAGCGTGAGCTGTCTCGCATTCCTGTGCGCGTTGTCAAGGAACAGACAATTACGCTTTCACCAGGAGGGCAAAACGTTCTTGTAGAACTGATTCTCCGCGAGTTTACCGAGCGATTTGTGCCAGGAGGAAGGCTCTTATACGTTGGTGATACCGACGAAAAATTCGCCTACTTTGATGAACAAGGTCTGGCAGAGGTAGGAGTTACACTAGAACCACATGGAAAGATTCCTGATATTATTCTTTATGATGAAACAAACAATTGGCTAGTGCTCATCGAAGCTGTGACGAGTCATGGCCCAATAACACCAATGCGTCAAGAAGAATTGAAGAGAATATTTGGACAGTCTCACGCAGGTTTAGTATTTGTCACGGCATTTCTCGACCGCAAAGCTATGAAAAAAGAACTTGGCAGTATCTCGTGGGAAACCGAGGTATGGGTTGCGGAGTCACCTTCCCATTTGATTCACTTCAACGGCGAAAGATACCTTGGCCCACATTAGAGACACAAAGGAGCCATAACCATGACAGAGCAACTACAAGTAGGCCACCAACGAAAAGGTTATTCATATGCAACGAACGCATTCATTACCCCCTTCACAAGAGGAAGAGGGTATGCTGAAAGTCGAGCAAGAACTTGCTAATGTAATGACTAAATAAGCTTTTCAATTTTCAAAACACCCTCTTCACAATAGCGAAGGGGTATGCTATAATCGTTTTCGCAAGGGTCCATAGCTCAGTGGTTAGAGCTGCCGGCTCATAACTGGTAGGCCGCTGGTTCAAGTCCAGCTGGACCCATTCACAGTTCATAATCTTTTGCCCATCTTATGTTCTTCACATGATTGGTTTTTGGTTCCCGTAGCCGAAGACACGCGTTTGTCGTGCCAACTTCGTCTACTGAAATAAGATACACTTTACTTAATTTGTCACAATATACAGCAAAATAATCGCATTGCCCTCGGTAGTGTCGCGGTTGTCTATTTTGTCCAGTGACAGTATGATTAGCAGTACTAAATCGAAGTACTGTGTTCTCTTCAGCAAACCAAGCTGACTTACATTGTATACGCCAAAGTTGGCCTTCGCCATCTTCGACGACTAAATCATACCGTTGATTTCCTCCGTAGGGAGTAAGTACGACATATCCGAGTTGTAAGAACCTTGTTATGATTGCCGATTCGCTGATTTCTCCAACGGTGTTAGTGTCTCGTTTAACTTTTCCAAGCAATCCCATTTGCATTTCCTTTCCTACAATTCGTAATCTTTCGCCCAACGTACATTCTTTTCCTGGTTGTTCTTTGTTGGCACTAATCGCAGGTCAACAGTGGCTGTTCCCACCTCGTCTACTGAAATGAGGTAGACCTTGTTAAGATTCTCACAGTAGGCGGCGAAATAATCACACTGTCCGCGATAGTGTTTGGCCTGCTTGTTTTTTGTAACCATATTATGGTTAGATGTATCGAAGTTGACGACTGCTCCATTTTTTTCTATTCTTGCCGTTTTACATTGGATTCGCCAAAACTTCTTTTCACAGTCCTCAATAATAAGGTCGTATCGCTGGTTTCCCCCAAATGGAGTAAGCACAACATACCCAAGTTGTAAAAAACGAGCAA
>CAXUGH010000242.1:4506-8225 GCA_964250365.1 uncultured Ktedonobacteraceae bacterium | reverse complement strand
GTCAAGACAGCATGCCCTTCGCGCCCGGATTGTACGAGATGCGAGACAAGTACCTCGATGGCGAATGGCTTTTCGTAGAGTGGGCGACGTGTCTCATCCATGAAGTAGATGTGTAATCGTTCACGGCGTCCATTTTGACCGTTTGACAGAGGTTGCATTGGTATCGTCACCTCGGCGGCGAAGCCTTCGCCTGGGATTTGTACGTCTGCTCTCTGTATCACATAGGCATAGTTCTGGAAGATTGAGGAGCGTATCTCGATGTGAACAATTTCGTCACGGATAATCGCGCTCAAGCCAACAGGTTGTGAGCCTTTCTTGGCGTGTGGAGCTAGTTTTGCGATATCTCGCCCCATCAAATGAACACGAATGGCGTAACTCTGATTGGGCTGTATACGTAGCGGTGCCTCGATTAGTGCTGCTGCCGTTGTCGTGTGTTGCTGTTCGCCTAGCAAAAAGCGTTGAAGGCGTTTCAAAAATGAGTTACCTGCTTCGCTCTGTGGTTGAGTGGCAGATGCAGTCGCATCTGCTGAAGCACTGTTTGCCGAACGCGGTAAGGCGGGAAGCAGTCCGCTGACACGCTCTTTGAAGCGTTGCATCAATGGAATCTCGCCCGTTGCCTCGCTTGTAGGTACCGAGTCTGTACGAGGCATTGGTTCTGGAAGTGCCTCGTCTACCTCTTGCTCGCCTTCTTCTGTCACGATGTTTTCGTCTGCAATAGAAGGTGTTTCGGGGGGTATATTCAGCAGCGCGTCACGGATATGCCCTGTCGAGATCGTCGGAGTATCGGCGATAGCCTCGCGGACGACTTCGTGCCCATTCTCTGCGTCTGCTTGTAGCTTTTCTAGCTGCCAACGCGCCAATTGTGATTGCAGCGATACGATTGAGACCGTTACCTCTTCTGTAGTATCTTTTGGCTCCAGAGATTGAGACTCATCCGACTCTACGCCACGTTTCCCTTTTTTCTGTGCTAACGCGCGTGTTCTTCGCCCTTTATTGAGCGTTTCGAGTGCAAGTAGTAATGCCTCTTCCATCTCTTCGACCCGTTTATAGCGGTCGGCTGGATCAGGAGCAAGTGTACGGGTCACAATAGCTTCAGTTGCGCTCGAAATGCGCGGGTTCAAATCACGTATGCGACTACCGGAACGTTGAGACTTCTGCTCATCGTAATTGGTGCCGGTGAGCAAGAAGTAGAGCAGTGTACCGAGGCTATAGATATCCGAGCGTGTCTGCACATCGCCAGCAATAGCCTCTGGAGCCATAAACAAGCTCTCGTTTGCTGGTATTGGTAACGGTTTGAGAAGCGAGCGTATAGGAATAGGCAACCATGAGACAGCTAGTGCAGGTAGAGCGTCGTAGCTCTTATCACTGACGACAATCGTTGAAGGGTCGAGATCGCCGAGAAACACATAAATGGTGTGTAGGTGTCCTATCACTCCGCTTAGACGATGAAGCCAGGAGAGTGCAACCTGTTCCGAGGGTAGACCAATGCCACTTTGCAGTAAGTCTTGTAACGTAGGTGTGTAGGCTTTGCTGTTGCCCTCTTTTGCCTCGTCGGGCAAGGGAAAAGGCCAGCCTTCTGTGACATAGAGGTGGTTATGCGAGTAACGTAGGTCGATGAGCGGAGTCACGTCGGGTATACGCAGACGACGCAACATATCGTATTCACTCTGTACCGCTTCGACCGCTTGTTTCTGAGCCTCTTCGTCAAGGCTACTGATGTCTATATCACGGATAAGCACTGGACGGGAATGGCGTGTATCCATTGCCAGCAATAACTGGACATATCCACTGCGTCGAATAAGAGAGGTGACTCGATAGCGTTCAGATAGCTCATTTGTATCTGGCTGTGTAGCAGAAGCTCTGAGAGAATCTTTATTTATTCGTTCGCCACATGTGCCGCAGAATATAGCGTTGGGGGGAAGAACGCTATTGCAATTCGGGCATCTCATCTCTTGCGAAGCATCCTGTGACGTTGTTGGTTGTGTTACGCTCATTGTTCTTTATTCATACCTTTATTCTTTGACAATGGATGAGTTGTCTGCTCTAAATTATACCATAGTATGGGGTGATTGCGTAGTAGTGTGAATTTTTGTGTCAAAAATCCTATATGTTATACGAACGAACAGGTACTTTCGCATACTTGCGAAGCTAGAATGTGCCATAAGCTATGTACAAAACGTGATATAAAGAGAGACTTCGATACGTTCTAACTTTATTATGAAGAAAGATAACTCTTTTTCCCCTTGTCACAAGCCGTTTGTTTTGCTAGAATCGCAAGGAGGAATAATTCCGTCTTGCTCCATGCCCTCAACTATTTGGGGCGTGTTATGGATGATACAATACATAAAGGAACTATTCAATAAGGATGTAATATTCTTCTACTCTTTCTGAGATGTGAAATTACGATCTCAAGTCACTTGGAGGAGCTTTTTTATGGACTTCGCCACCCTCGTTTTCTGGATTATTGCTGTGATCCTGGTGGGCGCAGCACTATCGGTGGTAAGTCTTCGCAATATCGTACACAGCGCACTTGCGCTCGTGATCGTGTTTGCGATGGCTGCCGGTATTTATCTCTTGCTCAACGCAGAATTTATCGCGATTGTGCAAATCCTTATCTATGTTGGTGCGATCACTATTCTCATTCTGTTCGCAATTATGTTGACGCGTATCACAGGTTCGCAGGGTACCAATCCTGTGAGCAGACAATGGTGGCTGGGTGCTCTTGTGAGTATTCTCATCGGTGTCGGTATCATCTATGCAGAGATGAGTAGCCCTCACGTCGTCGATAATGTTGGTCTGGCAAGTGCCTTGCCTGGGAATGTGAATAATGTGGTGCGTATCGGACAACTCCTGTATAGCCCCAGCAGCTACAGTTACGTCCTCCCTTTTGAGGTTGCGTCGCTGGTACTGCTCGTCGCTATCATCGGGGCGATTGTTATCGGGCGGGAGGACTAATTGTTATGGGACTTACACTCAATCATTTTTTAGTGCTTGGTGCCATTCTCTTCTGCATTGGACTGTATGGCGCAATTGCCAAGCGTAATGCTATCGCGGTACTTATGGGTATTGAGATTATGTTAAACGCGGTCAACATTACGCTGGTGGCTTTCTCTTTTTTTAATCACAGCAGGACCTCTGTATACTTGACTGGACAAATCTTCGCTATCTTCATTATCACTGTTGCGGCGGCTGAGGCGGCGGTTGCGCTGGCAATGGCTATCTCGATCTATCGCAAACGCAATTCGGTGGATGTTAGCGAAATTGATATGATGAAGTGGTGAATACAATGTATCAATATGCTGGATTGATTTTATTTGCACCACTCCTGGCCTTTGTCGTTATTGTGTTTGGAACGCGTGTCTGGGACATGTTGAGCCGCCCCGCAAAGGTAAGCTTTACAACGCACGACCCACACGGCTCCACCACAAATGAAGGTCAAGAGGGAGTGCATGCCGGAGCAGAACTCGCATACGCGGCTGTTCCAGGCAGTGCTAGCACGGCGGCAGATGCGGTCTCAAAAGACACGACTGCACACGCTGAAGATCGAGCCGCTAGCGAACATGGCGCAAACCTCGACGATCACGGCGAGGACGACGATGAAGACCCCAAGGTCGCGCACCTCTCGATGGGTGCCATTGTCAGCGGCTATGTCGGTATCGGCATTATGCTGTTAGCCGCCATCTACTCATGGGTTTTATTGTTGGCATCTCTCTCTGATA
>CAXUGH010000242.1:0-4406 GCA_964250365.1 uncultured Ktedonobacteraceae bacterium | reverse complement strand
ACGGAGCAGCGACCTGCGCCCGCGAATGCAGCGGTGCAAGCGTTTGTGACGAACCGTATAGGTGACGTTGGTTTTATCATCGGTATCATGATTCTCTTCGCCAACACAGGCACCTTCGATTTCCCAACGTTGTTCTTACGCGCACCACATGTAATGAGTCAAGGTCTGCTGGCAACGGCGATGATCCTCGTCTTCTGCGGTGCTATCGGTAAGTCGGCGCAGGTGCCGCTACATGTGTGGTTGCCATCCGCTATGGAAGGTCCAACGCCCGTTAGCGCACTGATTCACGCGGCAACAATGGTCGCCGCCGGTGTGTACATGGTCGCGCGTGTCTTCCCGCTCTTTGTAGCGGCTGGCCCCGCCGCCCTTTTGACGGTGGCATGGGTTGGTGGTATCACCGCTCTCTTTGCCGCAACCATCGCACTTGTCCAATCCGACTTCAAACGTGTGCTGGCCTTCTCGACGATTAGTCAACTAGGCTATATGTTCGTTGGTCTCGGTATCTCTGGCCTCGGCACGCCTCTCACGGACTGGACCGGCCCTGGTATGTTCCATCTCTTCACGCACGCCTTCTTCAAAGCACTGCTCTTCCTCGGTGCTGGTAGCGTGTTGCATTCATTGCACCATGCCACGCACAAAGAGGTACAGGATATGCGCCTGATGGGTGGACTCGGACCACGAATGCCCATTACGGCAATCACATGGTTGATTGCTACATTGTCAATTTCCGGCTTCCCCTTCTTTTCAGGTTTCTTCAGTAAGGATACAATCATCGCTTTGTCGCTACAACGTGGACAGTGGGGCTTATACCTTATCACATTGGGTACAGCAGGTTTAACCGCGTTCTATATGTTGCGTGCCTACATCCTGGCCTTTGGGGGTACTGATGGCAAAGTCGGTGGTCTCTGGGGTGGTACCTATCGTGGCGTCGGCGATCCACACGAGTCACCTGCTACAATGTGGGTTCCACTTGCACTACTGGCTATCCCGTCGGTCATCGCTGGTTACTGGTTCGGTTTCTTTCCTTACGTGTCGGCTCCCTTTACGTCGAAAACAGAAGCACTCGACTTCGCTGGCCTGTTTGTCGATCCTTTAACCTATATCGGTATTGCGGTCGCGCTAATTGGCCTCGGTGTTGCGTACTTTATGTATGCTCGCCTGAACCCTGAACGCCTGCACAACTTTGTGGAGAATAACGCGGCACTGCGTACTATTCACCGCATTCTCTATAATCGCTACTACGTTGACGACCTGTACAGTCTGCTCATCAAGTACGTCGTGTATGGACTCTCGCACATCGAGCAAGCCTTCGATACCTACGTTGTCGATGGCATTGTCAACGGTGTGGCGCGGCTCGTCACCACGCTTGGACGCGACATTCGCTACACGGAGACGGGTCGAGTGCAGTCCTACATGGTCGGCTTCTTTGGCGGTGTCGCGGTACTCACGGCTGTTGTGCTTATCGTAGTCAATTATGTAAGGTAAAAGGAAGTACAGGACTCATGAATATATTCACAAGTGATATAACCTGGATTCTCCTATTGCCCGTAATTGGCGCAGTAGGAGTCTACGCAACACCGACGAGAATCGCTCGTTGGGTTGCGCTCGCATTTTCCGCGATAGTCTTTGCTCTCACAATAGCGATTTTCTTTCGCACGCTCTTTGCTAATCAGGGATTTGGTGATATTCAACATCTCTTGCCTGATGCCGTGAACGTACCCTGGATTAGCTTTAACGCAGGATCGTTTCATTTCAACATTCACTACTTTGTTGGTCTTGACGGTCTGAGTTTACCGATGGTTGTCTTGAACGCGCTTATCACCATGCTCTCAATTATTGGTGGTTGGGAGAAGCCGCGCGTCAAGGAGTATCTGGCTCTGATACTACTGCTGGAAACTGGTGTGATGGGCGTCTTTGTGTCGCTCGACCTGTTCCTGTTCTTCCTGTTCTGGGAAGTGGAACTGGCACCGATGTTCCTGCTTATCGGTATCTGGGGTAACGAGGCTATCAAGCATGGCGTACCTGGACGTATCTATTCAGCGTGGAAGTTCCTGCTGTACACGTTCTTTGGTAGCGTCTTCATGCTGGCTGGCTTCATCTTCGTCTACATAAAGTCTGGTCAGAGTTCAGCGGAGTTGAATGTTCTTTCTTCTCACCTGTTAGTAGGCGGAACGCAGATACCATTACTGGGTGTGACGATGAGCTTCCAGCTTATCGCGTTTCTGCTCGTCTTTACAGCCTTCGCAGTCAAGATACCAATGTTCCCGTTGCACACATGGCTGCCTGATGCACACACGGATGCACCAACCGAGGTGAGCGTGATTCTGGCTGGCATTCTGCTCAAAATGGGTGCCTATGGCTTGATTCGCTTCTGCTTGTTGCTCTTTCCACAGGGTGTACACCAGTTCTCAGGAGTATTGGCGGTACTCGCGGTAATCAACATCATCTATGGCGCGGGTATCTGTCTGGTGCAGACGGACATGAAGCGGTTGATTGCATACTCTAGCGTGAGCCACATGGGTATCATTTTGTTGGGTGTGGCGGCTGCTACTGGTACGGGCGATGCGGCGTTCCGCATGGCGGCTCTCACAGGGGCGACGGTGCAGATGTTCAGCCACGGTGTTATCACGGGTTTGCTGTTCTTCTGTGTTGGTGTGATTTATGACAAGGCACATACGCGCGAAATCGCCATCTTCGGCGGTGTTGCCAAGCGTATGCCAATGCTTGCCACGCTCTTCACATTTGCAGGTCTGGCCTCGCTTGGACTGCCTGGATTAGCAGGGTTTGTGGCTGAGTACATGGTGTTTACGGGCAGTTTCCAGATATGGACGGCGGTAACAATTGTCTCGGTCTTCACCATGATTTTGACCGCGAGCTATCTGCTGTTGATGCTGAAAAACGTCTTCTACGGCCCGTTCAACAAGAAATGGGACTGGTTGCCCGACGCAAGCCCACGCGAACTGGTGCCACTCTTCGCGCTAGCGGCTGTGATTGTGTTCGTCGGCATCTATCCGACAGCACTTATTAACGTAATTACACCGAGCCTGACGCAACTCATGCACACAGTCTCGGTTGCTGCTATAAAGTAGAGATGCACCTCTAGGGAGTTCTATATGATCAGTTTTTCTAGTCTCTACTTGCTCTCACCAGAGTTGACCTTGACGTTGGTCGCTCTGGTGGTGATGGCGGTAGACTTGTTTACAAAACGGCGCATCGTTGTGGTTGCGACCGCCCTTATCGGTCTGATTGTGCCAATTGCGCTTACAATCTCGCAGATTTTCGTGCTGGATTTCACGCACGCCAATCACGCCTTTTTCAATATGCTCTCGGTTGACTCATACTCGGTATTCTTTAAGATCATTTTCTTACTCATTGCCGTTGTGATGATTCTCGCGTCCTATGAATATGTCAACAAGTACGTGAAGGCCGATGGCGAGTTCTACACGCTGCTGCTCTTCTCCGTCGTGGGTATGATGTTGATGGCAAGCACAACCGAGCTAATCACCATCTACATCTCGCTCGAATTGACCAGTATTCCACTCTACGTAATGGCTGGCCTGATTCGTTCAAGCGAGCGTTCGGCAGAGGCGGCGGTAAAATACGTACTGCTCGGTGCCATGTCGTCGGCGATACTGCTCTACGGCTTCGCCCTGCTCTACGGCCTAACCGGTACAACCGACCTGATGGGTATTGCGAACTTGATTAAGAGCGGTATTCACACAGGTAACGTGATTATCTCGATCCAGGGCAATCTGATCGAGCTTGTCGCAGGTGTGCTAATCCTGGCAGGTTTCGGCTTCAAGATTTCCGCTGTCCCATTCCACATGTGGGCACCGGATATCTACGAGGGTGCGCCAACACCAGCAACCGCGTTTTTCTCGGTTGGCTCAAAGGCGGCTGGTTTCGCCGCCCTCATCCGCGTCTTCATCGACGGCGGTCTAGGACAAGTCAACCTCACATCGCTGGTCGTGCTTATCTCGATTGTCGCCGTGCTAACCATGACGCTCGGCAACTTCGTTGCGGCGGTGCAGAGCAACGCGAAACGCATGATGGCCTATTCGAGTATCGCACAGGCTGGTTACATTCTCGTCGGCTTCGTTGCCAGCTTTGCCAGCAACAAATCCGATGGCAACGCTGCCGTGCTATTCTTCATCCTGATCTACGTCGTAACCAACCTTGGAGCCTTCTCCGGCATCATCGCCCTCGCCGACCTTACAGGCGGTGACAGAATCGAAGACTTCCGAGGGCTGGCACGTCGCGCTCCACTCCTGGCGGCTGGCACGGCTGCATGTCTAGCATCGCTAGCCGGTATCCCACCGCTAGCAGGTTTCTGGAGTAAAGTAATCATCTTCAGTACCGCGTGGGGTCTCGGCCTACAATGGCTAGTCATCATCGCCCTGCTCAAC
>CAXUGH010000241.1:0-8310 GCA_964250365.1 uncultured Ktedonobacteraceae bacterium | reverse complement strand
GCATGCGCCTCCCTGCTTTTGCTGAACTGAAATGTTTGAAAGAATTACTCTGCTGCAACCTTCGTAGGCAGAATAGCAGACATATGTACCGTCATATCGTCCTGTCCATCTTCCCTTTGCGCGTCTACAGGTTTTTCCTCGGTGATTGTTGCAGGAATTTCTACAACGGGTAGGTTGCTTTCGACAATCGTACCGTTCTCCATGTAGACGTGGTAGTTGAAGAGGGCGGGGTCGAAGGCACTGCTATGCGAGATGAGCAGAATTTGCGCGAAGCGTTGCTTGAGCATGTTGTCTCGAAGTACGTCCATCAGTGCCTGTGTGCGCCCTCGGTCGAACGAACTAAGCGGCTCGTCGAGGCAGAGGAAGCCAGAGGCCATCTCCTGCTCTTTTGGCAGTGTTGCGACCGCGAAGGCCAGACGGAGAGCAAGCGATAATTGATCGCTGACACCACCAGATAGAGCCGATTTATTGACGTATTCGCCCGCGCCGGAGTCCCACACCTTGAGTTGCAGTGGACCGCCGCTTATGGTGTCTTCCTCCGCATACGTTGATACACGTACATCATGGTAGCGACCACTGGTCAAGAGAGGCAGGATGTGCTGCATGTAGTATTCTGTGCGCGGAACAATCTTGCTCAGAAGGCGATTAAGCACGGCCTTGATGAGCAGACTGCTGTGCGACTTGACCTGATAGGAGCGTTCTTGCTGCGTCATGCGTGTGCGAGCAAGTGCAGGATCAAGCTTGACGCCGCCCGTTTGCAGATTTGTACTTAGAGCAAGCTCCTGTTGTTCCAGGCTTTCCAGCTCGCGCTCAACCTGCTCGCGTTCCTGTTCCAGTCGTTCGCGGTCTTGTAGCGTGTAGTCGGCGACGAGAGGCCAGACCGCAATCACATGCGTAAAGGTATATTGCTGGGTAGGTGGGCGGTTGCGCTTGATGAGCATGGCTGCGATACGCTCCTGTGCGTCCTCGATCTCCTGCTGACAGAGAGCAATCTTGGCGTTGGATGCACCCTCCTGCGCTGTGAGTCGCTCAAGCTCCCTCGCAATCGCGCCCTCATTAGCCTCTTCAAGCTCTTTCTGGCAGCGAGTACGCAATGTTACAAGGACATCGGCGAACGGATTGGAAGGTACAATCCAGCTACCCAGCGAATTGCTGAATTTCGCAAGTTGCTTGTAGTGTTCAGCCAAAGACTCCTGATGCTCTTTGAGTAAAGCCGCGTAGGTTGCATACTGATCTTGTAAGGTGAATTTGTCGCCCAGGACGGTATTAAGTTGTTCCAGGTCTTTGCGTGCAGCAGCCTCCGCATTAGCAATTGCCGTCTGTCCAAAGGCGATACCAAGCGGCTTGACGCGCTGACGAAGCGAATCTTGCAGCGATTGCAACGCACTACGCAGATCGTTCTGTTGTTCGCGGGCACGTTCGATCTGCTGTAGAGGACTACTGGTCTGATAACGTGCGTTACGCTCCTCAACAATGCCTCTACGCGTCAGCATGACATCGAGAGCATTTTGATGAATTTTCACCTGATTTGTAAGCTCTGCTATCAGGTCGGTCTTACCGTCGAGTGAAGCTATTTCATGTTCGGTTGCCTTAATAGTATTCTCGACGAGAGCATCAAGGCCAGGAATACCGCTCTCGCTCTCTTCCTCATTCCATAACACAGGAGTCAGAGGTACGGCTGCGTAGGCATCGAAGGTTGAGCTAGAGGTCTTCAAGCGTTCGTTCACGCTTGGCTGTGGCAGATTTTCCTGTCCTGCCAGGAGAGTGATTTCCTGATGCATGCGTCCAAGTGCCATCTGGTCTTCGCGCAACTGCTCTTCGATACTGGCAACGTTATTGCGTTGCTCTTCGAGTTGCATATACTGCTTGCGTAGGCTGGCAACGGCCTCCATCGTCACATTGACCTGATTTTGTGCCGCATTCGCCTCGTTGCGCTTCTCTTTACTCTGTTCTTGTAGTGTTGCGATACTTGCGTCCTGCGACACCTGCGTTTGTTGTAGTAGTGCCTGAGCCTCTTCAATCGAGCGCGGAATAGTGCCGGTAAGTGTGCGTAGTTCGCGCTCAACCTGATCGAGTGCTTCGTTATTGCCCCCCATACGACTCGCCGCCTCACGCGCAGCCACCATCATACGAACTCTGCTAATGGCCTCCTGTACCTGGCTGTCGATTCTTTGCTCCGCGGCGCGTGCCTTAGTGTAATTCTGGAAAGAGAAGCCAGCACCGGCGGCTAGCAGCAGTGCCAGTATACCGAGAAGAGTTCCTACGATGGGTGCATGTTGCGCGAATTCTACAATTGCGCCTCCTAACGCAAGCACGAACAAAACTACACATGCAATGACGATGCCCATGAACTTCGTGCTGTTGCGACGAGCTTGCGCGGCAGCTTCAGTGAGTTGAGCCTGCTGGTCGTAGGCGGCTCGAACATGTTGCTCGGCATCGCTCAAACCCTGTGAAAGTCCTTTCAGGCGTTGCCATTCCTCTAACTGGCGACGCACGCTCAATTGACGCTCACGGCGCTCCAATGTCTCGGCCTGTTGTTGTACCTGCTGCGCCTCATTCTGGACGAGCGTCAACTCTTGCTCGGTATCCTGTAAGTCACGCTGTAGCTTTTTGAGGTGCGGCTCGCTCTCATCGACCCGCTGTTTGTCAGTGAGATGTTGCGTGTACTGCTCTTCGAGGCGACGAAGGTCTCCGAGACGCGCGGCAAGGAGTTTCAAGTTGGCAAGGCGTCCCTCAAGCGTAGGTCGTCCTACACGCTGGCGTTCAATCTGCTCGTCGAGAGCCTGTTGCGCCTGCGCCATATGTCGGCGGGCATGCTCGACCTCGATATCTATGCCTTTCAGATCGTCCTCAATCTCGCCCTGTCGTTTGAGGTCTTGCTCCAATTCCTTAATAGAGTCAACGGAGGTGAGCAGGTCGTTCGACATGCGTTGGAGCGTGCCAAAGGATTTCGTCAACTCGATGAGATCGGCAACACGCTTCTCCAGGGCTGGTAATTCCTCTTGCTCGCGCCGCTCTAACTCCGCAATCTGGCGTTCGAGCAGAGGCATCTCAAGACGCGCCTGTGACATTTCGTCGTAGGCATCGATAATCTGGCTCAGTGTTGCCTCGGCTCGCTTGAGTTGCTGAATACGGCTCTGCTTGCTCTTGAGTTCGCCTCGATGAGTGGCAATAGATTCGAGTGAGACTTCCTGTTCTGTGATGTCCGCCTCTTGCTGCGAAATGAAGACAAGGTCTTCGGCAACCGAGACGACATCCAGGGCAACTTCAAGCGTCTCTAACTGCTTGCTTTGAGTAGGAATGCGCTCTTGAATCTCGGCGAGGCGTAGACGTTGCGTGACATCCTCCATCTGTCGCTCATCGGAGGGTGTAAGCTTGAACTGCTCACCGATACGGAGCAAGCGTTCGAGTCCGAGCAGTTTGCGTACCGTTGTCTCGCGTTCTTTGCCGTGCAGATGTTCGAGGCGAGTAAGCCCCTTCTGCTCTATTAAATAAGAGTTACGTAGCGCGTTGCCATCCATACGCCCAAGTTCGGCAAGAATACGTTCGTTGGCGGCACCTAAGCGCGTCAATGTCTCATCTTCTGATAAGTCTGGACGGTGTATCGTTAGCGTTACGCGCTGGCCTTTGCCGCGCTCAAGCGTTCGGGTGATGGTTAGATCGGTGGTGTCCACGCTTAGAGCGAGCGTTACGACAGCATCGGCGGCTCCATAGGAGATGAGTTCATCGAGCGAACGTTTGTCGGAGTCGGATTGCAGCAGTTCCCCGTAGAGCGCGAAATAGATACCCTCAAGCAAGGCTGACTTTCCCGCTTCGTTCGGACCTTGAATAAGAATACTTCCTTGTGACGGAAAGGACAGGTCCATGGAGCGCAACAATCTAAAGCGTTTCACCGTCAAATGTTTCAGGGTTATCATGGGTACATTACTCCGTTCGCTCTCCCTCTTTTCCGAGGGATTACCGCTTGCCTCTACTATCATCTAACGCTAAAAGTAGCTCTTCCTGTGTTATGCGTAAGGCGTTTTGCTCTTGCTCGTCGCCGGTATCGGCAATCCATTCATTGGCGACCGCAATCAGCTCGTTCCTAAGTGAGAAACGTTCGTCGGTGTTCTCGGCAAAGGGCGCGTCTTGTTCTGGTACGAGCGTGACATCGCTATCGTCGAAAAGAAGCGAGAAGCAGTGTTCTTCGCCATAACGCCGCAGTGTATTCAGGTCCAATTGATGGTACTGTCTGCGCGTCAAATTTCCTTCAAGACGCAGTTGAACCGTCGTCTCCTCGTCGCACAGAGGTCTCATCCGCTCAAGAATACGTTCAGTTGGTGTCTTATCTGAGGCATCGGACCAAAGTTCCGTTGTGGCAAGAGCAAGACGTTTCGTTTGAAGGGCATCAACCTCAATATGATTACACCAGCGCACACCATCCGCCGCGAGTCCCATAAAAACGAAGCCAGGAGTGGCATCGGCGGCACGAGGGCTAAGCGAGTTCGGCATATCGGAAGTGGCACCTGCGACAATCACAGCGGTCTGCCCTACCTTTGTATGGCTATACGCATGATAATAGCCCGCGAGTATGTAGCGGAAGGTGTGTTGCTGCTCGATGCTGGCACGTCTCACCTGTGTACGGGACTCCAAAGGCGAAGAGCTATCGCCGAGTCCCTCAATAGGAGCGTGCAGGACGAGCAGAGGAATAGCTGCGCTCTCGATGTCGAGTTGCACCCGTAAATGCGCCAGGGGATCGCCTTGCTGGTCAATGGCGGTGCCGAGGCCACATATGCCAACTTTGACACCATGCACGTTAAATAGCAACGGCTCAACCGCTTCGTCTTGCTTATGCAATGGTGACAAATATTGTAGCGCACCTAGCTGGTCATAGCTTACCTGTGGTGCAGGAGCTTGCTGGCTTGCCGCTCGTTGCGTCTCTACAGGTGTATCGCGTATGCCACCGAGGGCGATTGCTCGCACTCCGGCTTGTTTCAGTTGAGCAAGACGTGCAGCGACAAAGCTACGATCACGCTCAGTTGGTGTAATCGTATCAAAGAGGTCGCCCGCTTGAACGAAGAAATCGACCTTGTGTCCCACCGCGAAGGTAACGGCCTGTTGCAACGTATCGCGCAAACGCTGTTGCCGCTCTTCGCGCTTATTTTGCCCCGATGCATCGTAACCAAGATGATTGTCCGCTGTAAGGACAATAGTTACGATGTCGCTCTGTCGCTCAGAATCGCTATTCGTTTGTTCGGGCTGAATGTCTTGCTGTTCTGTCATTTTACGATACACCTATTCTGAGGGTGTGATCCATCGAATCCCTAACGTTGATTCAATGTTTTTTTCGTAGGGACCAGATGTATCGCGTCCGTTGTGCGATTTATCGCCTATGAGTAGTATGTTGCACCTAACATATCCGATAAATCGGCCTCGGACGCGATACATCTGGTCCCTACGAAATGAAGATGGGAAAACTACTGTGCCACATCCTCTGTATAAACCGAAGTTTATCACAAATGCGGATGACTCATTATAATTACACCCCAAAATAAGGACATTTGGGGGATACGAAAAATAAAACATGTTGTGCTGAATGTATTGCACTGCGACACATTCAGCACAACATGTTTTTTATATTACTTCGGTGCGCCAAATGCGGACGGCACCGTCTTCAGCACTGTTGGCGAGAAGGCCGTTGGCACCGAAGACGACGCCGTAGACCTCGATGCGATGATTGATGGTCTGCAATTCGCGTCCCTGCGAGACATCCCACAGTTTGAGCGAGCCATCTTCCGAGCCAGAGACGAGCAGACGACCATCGGCTGAGAAATCGACCGTCCAGACGGCTCCATCGTGTCCGGTGAGCGTCTGCACAATCTGGCCTGTCGTCGGGTCCCACAGGCAGATACTTCCATCGGCGGAACACGAGGCTAACAGGTTGCCTTGTGGCGACCATGCGACACCATAGACAATATCGCTGTAGCGCAGACGTTTTTGCAATGCTTGCGTCTGCACATCCCAGATGCAGATGCTTTTGTCGAAGGAGCAGGAGGCTAGCAAACGACTATCATAGGAGAAATCAACGCCCACAACTACGTTATGATGCCCCGTCAACGTCATCTGCTCCATCCCCGTTGTGGGATCCCAAAGGCGTACTGTCTCATCATTAGAGCAGGAGGCGAGGTGCTGATTGTCGAGTGAGAAGGCCACTGTCCAGACCGCACTCTGATGTCCCTGCACAATCTGGCGCATTTCGCCTGTTGTGCTATTCCACAAACGTATCGTCTTATCCTCGGAGCAGGAGGCGATAGTCTTGCCATCGGGTGAGATATCGACGCCCATCACGGCTCCTTCGTGTCCAGTGAGCGTATGTAGCAAGGTACCAGCTTCGGTAGACCATAGGCGCACGGTCATATCTTCGCCACAGGATGCAACAAGTAAGCCATCGGGCGAGAAGACAACATCATCGACGTGACCGCGATGGCCCGTTAGAATGTGCAGAGGAATCACATCGACGGCGGAGACGCTACGTCCCTTCGCCAACGGTTGTGGAGCAGAGGCGGTGCGCCATTCAGCCCACTCGATCAGCGTCATTGCTCCATGCTCATAGCCAAACTTCTGTAGATACTGTGCATCGTCCTCTTGCAATTGCTCATCGAGATAGTCGTAGAGTGTGCCAAGTGTGATACGACCTGTGCGCGGATTGGCGGCTTCACCCTCTAAGCCATCGAGCAGGTGCGACATAAATACGCCATAGCCCTGCTCCATCTGTTCTTGAGACACTTCGGCGAGACGGTGGGTGGTCAGGATAACGCGTCCTTGAGTGCGCGGCAGGTCGAGCAGAGATTGCCCGAAAAGAGGATAAGCGTCCTCCGAATCGCGTCGCTGTCGCCAATTTCCGCCCGCATGCGAGATATCGAGTAGCGTCAGAATGTTGCCCGCCTTCGAGTCATACAGGTAGTGATCGACAAACGTTGGCACATGCAGTCCGGTGACAGGCCGTTCGGCATGCGTGGTATGGAGGGCGAGATAGCCATCCTGGGTAGCGGGATCGAGAAAGGCATGACCCGCGAAATAGAAAAGTACGAGGTCGTCGGCCTGGGCGCGAACGAGAAGGAGGTCGCGCAACTGGCTCTCTAGCTCATCGCGGTTCGCAGCCGCGCCCTCAATGTACACAACATCCTCCGTTCGCCACCCGCCGCGCTCCGGGTCGATCAGCAGCTCATACAAAGCGCGTGCATCGGCCTGTGCGAACGGCAGATGCACAAAATGCTCCGCGTCGATGTAGTTGTCTATGCCAACGATTAGTGCGTAACGATGTTCCATGTATGTGTGTCCATTCGTGTTGTGTTGTTATGTTTGGAGTTATGAGTTGATTATACGACGTAGATGTACGGCGAAGGGGAAATCATTACTATTATTACCATTATTACCATCATTACCGATGGGAGTAGGGGAAGTGTTGAAGGAAAGAACTCATTCTTTCCATGATGTCTCTATGGAAGAGTATACTGGAAAAGGTGGGGAAAAGCAAGAGGACAGTGATGGAGAGGCAGAGAGCTATGTTTTCGTGTTCTTATAAAAACACACGGGAAAAGAAAACATAGTACTTTTTTGTAGTAATGTACTGATTTTTTACATTTATAAATTTAGATGCGTATTATAAAGCAGAGGTGAAAAATCTAACAGAACTTTTTAGGAGAATACGTACATGACAAATTCTTCCTTTTCGCAGACGTTTGCATCGCTACAATTTCTTAGTGGACCGCTGCTTGGTCAAACCTTTCCGCTTAGTAAGCAAGATATCAGTCTTGGTAGCGCAGATGGGAATGATATTGTAATAGAGCATTCCTCAATTCAACCCTTTCACGCTCGTATCTATAAAGAGCAAGGACAGTTTGTTATTCGCGCCTATAACGCACAATGTATCGTGACGATTAACGGTACTGTTGTTCCTGGCGCAATACTCTCTGATGATATTGACGTTTCTCTTGGTCAAGGTATCACATTCCGCTGGAATACCTCAAGTACACAGCAAAATGGGGTAACGCCAAAGAGCATTCCCGTTCCATCACGACAATTTACCGCTCCTCAGAGGATACTAAGTTCGACGACTCCTGCTTCCGTACCTGTATCCACACAACAACTTTCTGCTCCTCAACAAGCTTTTGCGACATCTCCACAAACACCCGCTCTACCTCCGCAAAGTTCAGCAACACTCTCACAAAATCTTGCTTCGAGCGCTTTGGAGACGACACGCTACCTGTGTGCTGCCGCTCATCTCGACGAGGATTTTCGTGAGTATGCGATGAAGAACGTGTTTGAGGA
>CAXUGH010000240.1:0-8321 GCA_964250365.1 uncultured Ktedonobacteraceae bacterium | reverse complement strand
TCTGTTTCTCTCTCGGCACATGCGGCAAGCGACATTCCCACAAGAGTAAATCCCAGCATGCTGCTGATTACTTGATAAATATACTCATCTCTTGTATGCTTTCTTAGGTAATCCATAGGGCAGATATTTGTATTTTATATAGTCGAGGAATATAAAAATGATAGCAAAAAGACTGATAGAAAACCGCATTGTAAACAACTACAGAAGGCCATCAGGCTTCTTTGGACGCATTGCTGGAAGCCGCATGGCACAACAACACGAACCGGAAAATACTTGGACGGTTTCGCTACTTGATGTGCAACCGAGAGATAACATTCTCGAAATAGGGTTTGGGGCAGGGACAACAATTCAACAGATAGCGTCTCTTGCAACGGAAGGGCATGTAGCAGGTGTCGATTTCTCGCGCACAATGGTAGGTGCCGCACGCAAGCGCAATGCTTCGGCAGTGAAAGCAGAGCGCGTCGAACTAAGATATGGAGACGCCGCAACATTGCCTTTCACAAATGACACCTTTGACAAAGTAGTAAGCATTCATTCGCTCTATTTCTGGCCTGAGCCAATAAAAGCCTTCGCTGAGATACTACGCGTCCTCAAGCCAGGAGGCAGAGTAGTTTTGACGTTGCTGCCGAAAGAGCGATGGCCCGGCAACGGCGAGAGTACAGAGGAATGTCGTGTCTATCGAGGGGAAGACATAGCAAACATGCTATCGGAGGTAGGTTTCACTAGCACACGTATCGAACCTGGGAATATCAAGCTTTTTCGAGAACTTGCTGTGATTGGCACGAAGTGAGAAGAGGGAGATGAGCATGGATCGTACACAATGGAAACAAGAGCGTCGCCTATGGAATGAAGTACGCATGGATACTCTCGATGCTCGCCAGTACGATGAGAAATGGGGCAGTTATATCAACCCAACTCACACGACGATGGTGGAACAGTTTCTGAACCTCTGTCCACCTCAAGGACATATTCTCGATGCCGCGTGTGGAACTGGAAAGTACTGGCCTCTACTGTTAGAACGCGGGTTTTCTATTGTTGGAACCGATCAATCACAACAGATGCTACAACGTGTTCATGCCAAATTTCCGCATGTCCCTACTGAGCATATCGGCCTACAAGAACTAACTTTTTCTGACATGTTTGATGGCGTGATGTGTATGGATACAATGGAAAATGTCTTCCCCGAAGATTGGCCTCTCGTGTTGCAAAACTTCGTACACGCCTTGCATTCTAATGGGCATCTTTATCTAACCGTAGAGATAGAGACTAAGGAAGAATTGCTTATTGCCTACGATGCTGGGAAGCGGCTAAATTTGCCGCTCATCTATGGTGAATATGCCCATCACGGCGGCTATCACTACTACCCAACAGACGAACAGGTACGAAACTGGCTAGGTGAGGTCGCTCTGAGCATAGTGGATGTGGTCGAGGGTGATGGGTATAGGCACTACCTTCTAGTAAAGTAGCATGCCATAGGGGGAAACATGGCAATTCGTGCGGTTATTTTCGACCTCGGCAGTGTTCTTATCAACATCGACTGGCAGCGATATCGAAAAGACAAAGTACAAGGAAATGATTCTTGGCCTTATGAGTATGAGCAACTGAATACACAACTTGCTCAATTTATAACAAGTCTACGGCTTCGCTATAAAACCGCGACGATTTGCAATCGCGGCTCACGCGAGGCTATGAATCGCAAGTTTCAGCTTGATACGCTGTTCGATCTGATGGTTTATGACAATGAGGAAGGTGTGTCCAAACCCGATCCTCATATCTATCAGTTTACTTTAGAACGGCTGAACTTAGAAGCTCACGAGACGGTGTTTGTAGACGATAAAGCACAAAATGTTGAGGCTGCTCAACAACTTGGTATGTTTGCCGTTCTCTTCAAAGATACAGAGCAAGCTATTACTGATATACAAAATTTGCTACTTTCTCACAAAAGTCCTCAATAAGCATTGACGGCACTAACCAGAAAGTGATATATTGTCTCTCCGCTCTACGTTCGTGAAGGAAATAGAGTCAACGAAGACAGGGTAGTCGTTAGCTATCCTGCACAATTTCATGCGCCCAGAAAAGAAATATTGTACGACCAGCACCCCTGATGGCATGGATGCTGGCTTTTTGTGCTGTCACAAAGACTGTTTTGTGAGGGGGAATAGACATGCTCCATTTCTATATTGAGGTGGCACGAACTGCGTTTCGTCGCCAACTTATCTATCGCTGGGCAAATATCGCTGGGATACTTACCAATATCTTCTTCGCCACCATTTTTAGTTATCTCATCATCGCGCTCTACCATGCGCGTCCATCGACCGCTGGCTACAATGTCACTGACACGTTGCGCTACACATGGCTCGTGCAGAGTATGACTATGATTGTGTTGCCATTCAGTTGGTACGACCTGATACTTTCAATTCGCTCCGGCGACGTTATTTCTGATTTGAGCAAGCCATGCGATTTCTACTGGTACTGGTTCAGCCGCGAAATTGGGCGCGATTGCTACTATCTAGTATTTCGTAGCATTCCTACCTATCTTGCAGGTATGCTGCTCTTTGGTATTGGTGTGTCCACCAATGTAGGTGCAATACTCGCTTTTGTGCTGCTTCTGCCATTCAGCGCGATGTTGGGTATCGCCTATCGCTATCTCTACAACGTTGTTGCTTTTTGGATGACTGAGGCACGCGCGGTCGCTGTTTTAGCAGGAACCATTGCTCTCTTCTTTACAGGCTCTTTTGTACCCTTTCCCTTTTTCCCTGCATGGGTGCGTGCCGCTTTAGTCTGGTTGCCCTTCAATGGCTTGATGAATCTACCAGCGGAACTGTTCCTAAACAAATTGACGGCAAACGAGGTGCTACTCAATGTTGGATGTTTGCTTGTATGGCTCATTGTACTGACTATTTTGGTGCGTTGGATAACGAAAACTGCTGCTCGACGAGTTATCGTTCAGGGCGGCTAGAAAGGTAGGGAACCCGATGCTTCGTGCTATGGGCGATGATATACGTCTGTACTGGTATCTCATCGGCATCCAACTACGAGTACAGCTTCAATACAAAGCTAATCTCTTTATAGATATAGGTACATACTTTCTCACAACGGGCTTAGAGTTTCTTGGCGTACTCGTCATCTTTGGACCGTTTCCCACGCTGCTTGGTTGGAGAATTGGAGAGGTTGCGCTACTGGCTGCCGTGATGTCGATAAGTTTTGGTTTGGCTGAAATGCTTGGTGCAGGTGTAGACAATTTCCCGACAATCATTCGATTGGGGGACTTTGATCGTCTGCTGTTGCGACCTGTTGGAGCGTTGATACAGGTGATCGGAAGCGATTTCCGTTTGCGGCGGCTTGGTCGTTTGACACAGGGCAGTATAGGTTTCGTTATCGCGCTTCTCCTGTTGCCCTCGCTACAATGGACGTTTTACAAAGTCGTCATCCTTTTGCTAGGCGTCGTAAGCGGTGCGGTTATTTTCGTGTCTGTATTGTTGCTAGGTGCGACTCTTTGTTTTTGGACGGTAGAGACGACGGAGCTAACCAACATCCTCACCTATGGTGGTCGAGAGATGCTGAGCTATCCTATCACCATCTACAGCCAGACACTGCAACGTTTTTTTCTTTTTGTTGTACCGCTAGCATTTGGCTCATTTGTGCCTGTATGCGTCATTCTTGGGCATGCCCTCCCGTTCGGGCTTCCCGCGAACACTGCATTTGGCACTCCGCTTATCGCGCTTCTTTTCGCGTTGATTTCTGGCTTTATCTGGCGTTTTGGCGTTCGTCGCTATCAAAGTACAGGTAGTTAACCTACATATAAAAGAAAGGAGCATTTTTATGAGCATGATAGATGTCGAGGGATTGAGCAAAACGTTCCGCGTGGCGAAGCGTCGTCCTGGCGTGATAGGTGCATTACGCAGTGTAATAGACCCGGAGATACGCAAGGTTGAAGCGGTGCATGAACTGTCGATGCAGGTGGAACGCGGCGAGATGATTGGGCTTGTCGGTCCAAACGGCGCAGGCAAGAGCACAACTATCAAAATGCTAACGGGTATCCTTATGCCTACCAGTGGCAAGATAGAGGTCGCCGGTTTAGTACCAATCGAGCAACGGCGCGAACTAGCGGCTCGTATCGGCGTCGTCTTTGGGCAACGAACACAACTATGGTGGGACTTACCATTGATAGATTCGCTACGGCTATTGCGCCATTTGTATCGCGTTCCAGAGGCGAGACATAGCGCGAACCTCGCACAACTACGTACCACGCTTGCGCTCGACGAATTTATCGACACACCTGTACGTCAACTCTCGCTGGGGCAACGGATGCGCGGCGACCTTGCAGCGGCACTTTTACATGAGCCAGAACTCCTCTATCTGGATGAGCCAACTATCGGTTTAGACGTGGTGGCAAAGGCTCGTATCCGCGAGTTTCTGCTAGAACTCAATGCTCGCAAGCAAACCACTGTCCTATTGACAACGCACGATATGGACGATATAGAGATGTTGTGTCCACGTATGGTGATTATCGACCACGGACGTAAGCTTTACGATGGCACGGTCTCTTCGATTCGTGACCGTTTCGGAGGAGACCGCACGCTAATAGCCGTATTGGAGCCAGCCGCTCTCGCCTCCTTGCCATTTGACGCACAGGGTCAACCGATGCTCGACGACCTTCCGTATGGTGTCCGTCATGCGCGAACGGAGGGGCCGCGCCTCTGGCTTAGCTTTGGGCGCGACGCAATGCCAGCTCATGAGTTAGTCGCATGGTTGGGTGCGCGGCATCAGTTGCGCGATGTGACATTTCAAGAACCAGAGATTGAGGATGTGATTCGCCGTATTTACGAAGAGAATTTATTGCTTCAGCCTCATCGCTAGTACTGTGAACTCAACACAATGCTTGCATCGCATGAATTTATTTGCTAAGATGTAGAGAGTAGGACAAATGTTGAAATAATACGTCCTTGTAAATTTATTCTTATATTCTGAGAGGAGAGCAGGAGAGTTATGGATAGTTCTCTTCAAAGTGCTGCTAATCTTACCACAGAAGAGGTAGCTACATCACTTGCAGAAAAAGAGGGCATTGTAGAGAACGTAGGAGGCCATGATGAGGAAGAGCATCATATTCATCTACCAAATCCTAGCCTGTGGCCTCTTCTACTAGGTGGTGCAATTTTACTTGCGGTTATCGGCATACTGTTTTTTCCTGAAAACCCCTGGTTGACTATTGTTGCCGCACCGCTTGTTATTATCGGAATTCTCGGTTGGGCATTGGAAGACCCTATGGCTCCGAGGTCAAATCGATTTGCCAATTTTGGGCGTAACGCAGTGCCTTCACGCTTTCAACTTGGCGAACAGGCCATCGATAAGGACGGGTATATTCTCGGCAAAGTCGAGGCACGCTTCACGAACTATATTCTCGTCGAGCGGAGCAGCGGTCTATTGGCGAAAGCATACTACGTGCCACAGCGTTACGCAACGAATGATACGAAGCGCGGTCTTGTGCGGCTTTCGTTGAGCGAGGAAGAGATTGTAGCTCATGGCTATAATGCTGTTCCCGACGATCTGTACGACAACGCGCCAGAGTATGGTGCGCCTGTCACCAGTGGTATCGCTCAATTCGCGCGTGGTCCTCTATCACCTGCTGAGACGGGGCACTATAACTATGGTCCCAACTTTCCAGGTATGAATACCGATGCAAGTGGCTCCTACCATCTTGACGAGGTGCGACCAACACCACAACGGTATGTTGGTGATCGCCGTAGATTGTATGCCACTGAAAAGATGCTACCTAAACGAGCTACAAACCCAGAGTAGATACAGCATAAAAAAAAGAGGAGAACTACCGCAAAGTGGTTCTCCTCTTTTTTTATGCTGTGTTACTGATAGTCGTAGAAGCCTTTGCCACTTTTACGACCATATATGCCTGAGATAACCATTCGGCGGAGCAGTGGTGGTGGTGCATATAAGGGGTCCTTGTATTCTTCGTAGATGGCCTCCGCCGCCCACATGGTTGTATCCAACCCAACATAGTCGAGCAGTGTGAAGGGACCCATTGGATAGCCACAGCCCAGTTTCATCGCCGTATCTATGTCGTCGCGTGTTGCCATGCCATTCTCCAACATGCGAATCGCCGCGAGCAGGTAAGGAATGAGCAAGAAATTGACGATAAAGCCAGCCGTATCTTTCGCAAGCACAGGCTTTTTCCCCAACGAAATAGCGAACTGCTGTACTGTTTCAACGCTTTCTTGCGACGTAGAAATTGTCTTGACTACTTCGACAAGTTGCATGACAGGCGCAGGGTTGAAAAAGTGCAGACCGCATACTTTATCAGGTCGTTTTGTGACGGCTCCCATTTGCGTGATATTGAGTGATGAGGTGTTGCTCAATATCAGCGCATCCGGCTTTAATGTATGGTCGAGAACGGGAAAGAGGCGTAGCTTCTCTTCCATATTCTCGACAACGGCCTCGATGACCAGATCGCACTCCGCGAAATCGGCGATATCGAGTGTGCCGCGAATACGAGAGCGATTCTCATCGACCTGTCCCTGCGTCAATTTGCCCTTGCTTGCCATCGTATCCCACGCGCCGTGAATGCGAGCCAGTCCCTTATCGAGCAGTTGCTGGTTGATCTCGCGCACAACTACCTCATAGCCCGACTGAGCGCACGTCTGAGCAATGCCTGCGCCCATAAGTCCTGCTCCAACAACTCCTACTTTGGATATTGTCATTGTTTCTTCTGTCCTTCCAGAATATGCGAACGAAGTTGCTTCGAGTAACGACTCGAAGCAACACCGCTACGCAGAAATATTTTCTTACTCCCAATTATTGTAGCACAGGGGTTTCATGATTTTCGTAGGGACCACGTTTACGGCGTCCGAAGCGTGATTTATCACACGAGATCATGCTGATACGTTTTAGCGAGATTGGTAGAGATTTCGCTCAATGAATTGAGCCTCGGACGCCGTAAACGTGGTCCCTACGAAAATCGTAAAATTGGGAGAAACTACGACAAAAAACTGACGAAAAACTGACGAAAAAGCAACTAATAATCTTATTGCCTTTCAAAACGCCTCTAACTACAATTATAGTAGTTATGATTCAGGCAAAAACATGCTGTTCGTTGCTTTGCATGAATGCATATTTTTGCATCAGAACAAGGAGGTTTAGCCGATGCTAGGTTCTATGAAGGGCACTGTTGCTCGCTTTGTACTAATGTGTAGTATTGTTGCAGCACTCGCTCTTGGTACCGTTGCCTTTGTGCCTGTTCATGCTATTGCACATGCTGACGGACCATCTGTATCGGGTTTGCACGTTCAAGGCAATCAATTGGTGAATGGGAGCGGGCAAACGATTCGCTTGCTCGGTGTCGATCACTCTGGTACCGAATTTGCATGTGTGCAAGGTAGCGGTATCTTTGACGGTCAAACCGATGATAATGCAATCGCTGTGATGACTTCGTGGCACATTAACGTAGTGCGTGTGCCGCTCAACGAAGATTGCTGGCTCAACATCAATGGAGCATCACCGGCAGGTGCTACCTATCAGCAAGCGGTTGCCGACTATGTGAATCGGCTCAACAATCATGGGCTAGCAGTAATTCTCGACCTGCATTGGAATGCAGCAGGGGGACAGAAGGCAACAGGGCAACAGCCGATGCCGGATGAGGATCATGCTCCTGCCTTCTGGTCGTCGGTGGCCTCGTACTTCAAAGGCAACAGTTCTGTAATCTTTGATCTGTATAACGAACCCTATCCCGACAACAATCAGGATACTACTGCTGGTTGGCAGTGCTGGCGCAATGGTGGCTCCTGCTCCGGCGTCTCCTATCCCGTAGCTGGCATGCAGGAACTCGTCAATACCGTTCGTCAGGCTGGTGCCTCCAACGTCATTATGCTTGGTGGCCTTGAGTACTCTAATGCCCTCTCGCAGTGGCTGACGTATAAGCCATCCGACCCCGACAATAACTTGGCAGCATCCTGGCACTCGTACAACTTCAACCTTTGCAACAATTCGGGTTGCTGGGACAGCACTATTGCTCCCGTAGCGCAGCAGGTGCCAGTGATTGCGGGCGAAATCGGCGAGAACGATTGCGCTCATGGCTACATTGATGGCCTGATGAACTGGTTAGATAGTCATGGCATCAGCTCTCTTGGTTGGACCTGGAATACCTGGGACTGCTCTAGCGGTCCTGCACTGATCACTGATTACAATGGTACACCCACCGGCTTCGGTGTAGGTTTCCGCGATCATCTTGCAGCACTAACTAGCGGTGGCGGTGGTGGTGGCAGCGGCGGTGGCAACGGTGGAACGACAGGTGCTATCAGTGCGCCAGGGAA
>CAXUGH010000239.1:0-8331 GCA_964250365.1 uncultured Ktedonobacteraceae bacterium | reverse complement strand
AGGCAGACCTGACCAGTGCTATCTTCGTTTTTTTCTTCTCGGCTCTTATCGAAGGCGCATTTTTAATTGCCCCATTCTACTTCGCACGTCGTACCGCTCCGCTTGTCAGTGAGCATCGTCGTGCCGTTCTCTTCTCGCTCGGCTTTCGACGTTTCCAATGGCTCAACACAATAGGTATGATTGTCGTGCTGTTCATCGCCTTCTACCTTATCAATGGCCTCTATCAGTACGTCATCACCGTGTTCCACCTCAACCTGCAAACTAACGACCAAGTAATTCTTCAACAGAGCAAAGATGCTCCATACACAACCTACGCTACACTGCTTGCTAGCGTAATAGTCGCGCCCATCTGCGAAGAGACCTTCTTCCGCAGCTTCGTCTTCGCGGGCTTTCTCAACCGTATGCCCGTTATCGTCGCCATTCTCCTCAGCTCATTCCTCTTCGCCGTCGCCCACGCCGACCTCGGCTCGTTCGCCGTCCTCTTCTTCATCGGCCTTGCCCTCGCCTTCGTGCGCTGGCGTTCCCGCTCCATCTGGCCCGGCATCATCCTCCACTTGCTCAACAACGGCGTTGGGGCTATTGTAATTGTGTTGGTGATGAGCGGGGTGATAAAGCAGTAACATGTTTCGATTTAATTATCCTTGCCCGCTAAATATTTTACTTTCAGGTTAGCTAATTCCACCCAGAACTCCTTCTCCAAGTCCGTGCGTTGCCACTCCGGTAAAAAGCTATACCTGACACCATTCAGGAGAATTTCATCTATCGCCTCAACATTCAAATTGAATTGGCTTGCCAGAAGAGCTACTTCTTGATTGAGGGTAGTGTTAAACAATGGCGGATCATCGGTACTGATCGTGACTGTAACCCCAGCTTTGTGTAGTTGGGGCAGTGAATGCGTGGAATACGATGAGTAAATGCCAAGCAGGATATTGCTAGTAGGAGTAATATCTAGTGGTATACGGTGCTGTACGAGGTAGTCAACAAGCACAGGGTCTTCTATGGCGCGTACTCCATGCGCGATACGCTCTGCTCCTAACGCGGAGATTGCACCCCAGATACTTCCAGGTCCAGCCATTTCTCCAGCATGCGGTGTGCTATGTAATCCAGCCGCTCGTGCTTTTTCAAACCAGGGGGCGAAGAATTCTGGTGCTGCTCCATCTTCTGAGCCGCCGAGTCCAAGTGCTACAACTCCGTCGTCTTTCCCCTCGATTGCTACGCTGGTTGCGTAATCAGTCATTGGGAGAGTTCGTGTTGTATCATTCCATTTTCGTACAATGCTAAATATCCAATGAATTTGTACGCCGAAATCTGCTAATGCACGCGCCCTTCCGCGTTGCATACCAGAAAAATAGACATCGTGTGGAATACCTAGTAGGAAATGTGTGCTTGGCGTAACATTCACCTCGGCATAACGAACGTTTTGCCGCGCCATTTCCGCACCGAACTCATACACAATTTGTTCGTAGTCCTCGCTTGTTTTCAGGCAACGTATACCCATCAGAAAGATTTCGACAAAGGTGTCAAAGTTGGAATACACAAGTTTCTGTCGAAATTCCTGTATGCTTTCTACAAGTAGGGCAACCTTGTTACGCTTTGCAAGAGCCAGTATAGTTTCTGGCTGAATTGCTCCCTCTAAATGGACGTGTAGTTCTGCTTTTGGTGCTGCCTGTAGATACTTCTCAATCGACATTATCGTCTTCCTTTATGCCTGTCGTGTCTCCTCCTGCACCACGCGCAACACTCCTAGCAGCATACAAAGCAGAAGCAACTGCGACACAAACAGCGGCGTCCCCATGCTGTCATTAGGTATAGATGAGACTGCTATCATCAAAATTGTGGCAAGGCCGAAGAGAAATGTGATACATGGCTGGCTACGCCAACACGAGGGACGGAGCCACCAGATGGCGACGGATAGCCAGAGCAGCACTGTAATCGTTGCATCAATAAGTACTCTCGCGTGATGTGGATTGCCAAGAGAACGGACGTAGAATATGGCGACCGCACCGCCGCCTACAATTGGCGCAAGCCAGAAAAAGAGGCTGTCCCACCGTCCAAATGGAATATTGTGCGTTGAAAAACAAATATATGTGCCAAGTAGCGCACAAGCCATTGCCGCCTGAAATTCTAGTTCAATCGCTGAACGGCTAGCGATGCCCAACAGAATTGCAATATAACTTGCACCTGTAAAAACTGCCCAGATACAGCCGAAGATACCACCTACACGAACCCACGTTGAACGCCCCTTTATGACAAGTGCTATCAGACTTCCAAGTATGACTATGACATGTCCGAGCAGTATCTTCTGAACGTTATAAACCCCATTAAGCCAGCCTTGCGTGAGTAAGCTTTCGATGCTTAGACCAGTAACAAGCGTCAAGAAAAAGACTACGATAAAGCTCGGCGTCCACACGATAGGATGGAACGGAAGCGTCTTTTGTCCTATATCTTCTGATACTATGATCTCATCAGCTTGCTTCGTCTCAACGATTTCGGACACATCCTGAGTGTCTTTTGATTGTGTCGTATGCTCTGTCATGACAGCATTACTTTCTGACGATTTTTTGTTCTCTTTCTTTGTAACGAATGACATGACAGATTACGTACAGGTATCTTTTAGCTGGTAGTGTCACCGTTAGTATTAAGACTTACGCCGACCAGTTGTACGGCCTGTTTGAGTTGTGCCTGCAAGCCTTCACTGAAATGCACGGGATAGGGTTCCTCGACCGTCAATGCGCGGTATTTCGCGGGGAGTGCTTGCAAGTTTTGCTGTGCCAGTTCGCGTATCTCCGAGAGTGGCGGCATACTCCCTGGAATCATCTCACCGTTTCGCATCACAGGACGCAGTATGCGATGATAGTTGTCGGGACGTGGCTCCTGTGCAAGCTGAATAATGTCTTCTTTCCATTCGGGATGACGATAAATCTCTTTCTTTCCAGGCAATGTACTCTTCGCACCGGCAATCTTCACTTTCGGATATTCCGTGCCCGATTCGTCAACATACCACACCTCTTTGTATACCGTGCCAAGCGAACCACCTTCAATACCATGTTCAAGCGAACCTGCACCATTCCCAAGCGATGTACCTACACCAAACGAATCGACGGCGGCACCGTTCTTGAGTAAATCTGCTATCTTCCACTCGTCGAGGTCGCCGCTAATCAAAATGCGTACACTATTGAGACCCGCATTATCGAGTTGTTCACGCACATAGATGCTATCCCCCACAAAATCGCCGCTATCAAGTCGTACCGCCGCGAGCGTGTGACCTAGGGTCTCCTGTGAACGCAACGCCACCTCTATTGCTGTATGAATCGCACGTCGCGTATCATACGTATCAAGCAGCAGTGTATAGCGATTGTACGCCTCTGCCGTTGCCTCGAACGCCTCTTCCTCGGTTGCAAAAACCTCGACAAGCGCATGAGGAATAGTACCAGTGGCAGGTAAGCGAAACTCATAGGCAGCATTAAGCAGCGATGTACTGGTACAGCCACCAATGTACGAGGCACGCGCAACCGTCATCGGCTCCTGAGCACGACGAAAGGCGAATTCCGAGACTCGACGCGGATGACCGTCCTCTTGCGCTGCATAAACAATGCGCGACGCCTTCGTTGCGATTAACGTCGAGAGGCCAATCGCCTGTAAAAGCCCAGCCTCAAGTAGAATAGCCTCACGAAACGGTGCCGTCACGCGTAGAATAGGTTCGTTAGGAAAGGCGATGGACCCCTCTGGCAACGCGAGAATTTCGCCTGTGAAGCGTATAGTGGCGAGTTCGTCGAGAAATTCCGCGTCATAATCGCGGATACGTGCCAGAAACTCCAGCTCTTCAGCGGAATAGCGAAATGCCTGTGCGTATTCCAGCGCATCCTCAACACCTGCAACAAGCATATAGGCACCACCGTAGGGAGCCTTACGCGTATAGAGATCAAACGTGGTAAGCCCATTGATATTATTTCTCCACGCGATATACGCTGAGTCTGGGTGATACATGTCGGTCATCAATCCTGTATGTACATGTGGCGCACGACGATTCATATGGCAACTGTGCCTTTCTGTTACAAGTCTTCTTAGTTAGTGTACAGAGTACAATAATAGAGCGGTTAGTGTATATTGTATCATACGTATTAGAAACTTTTTTCACTACTCAGAGTACGATGATCTCAGAGAAGACTACCCTTTTTATTGTGTAGAGTCGTCCCTTGAGTAAAGAGAGCATTCTATTTAAGAATAATAGGGCAAGAGTTACTGCTGTTTGAAAAGACGAACATTGTTGGAATGGGGATGAACGGATGCCCACGAGGGGCTACCCGACGATTTACAACGCGCGGAAGGGGGCCCAAAGGGGTTATTTGGGTAGCCCCGGGGGGGAACCCCAAATATACCCACCGGCCTACGGGCGCCAAACCTTCTATTGTTGGGTCGCCCGGGGGGGGCGTCCGTTCGTTTTCTTGCGGGCGTCCGTTCGCATATAGGCATCTGAAATTGAGGAATTTTAATGAATATTGTTGTTATTGGTAGTGGCTTCGGCGGCTTGACAGCCGCGATACGTTTACAGGCACAGGGACATACGGTGACGCTGCTTGAGAAGCGCGATAAACCAGGGGGACGCGCCTACGTCTACGAGCAGGATGGCTTTATCTTCGACGGCGGTCCCACGATCATTACCGCTCCCTGGCTTATACACGACCTGTTCGCGCTCTGTGGCAAAAAGACAGAGGACTATGTGACGCTGGTTCCAATCAATCCTTTCTACAATATCCGCTTTCAGGACGGCTCGGTCTTTCACTACAGCGGAGATCGTGAGAACAATATTCGCCAGATACGCGAGTTCAACCCCGATGATGTCGAGGGCTATATCAAGTTTGCCAAAGCTGGCGAAGAAATCTACAAAACCGGTTTTGAACTCATCGACCAACCCTTTCTGAACTTCTCGGATATGATGAGAGTCGCACCTGATCTCGTCCGTTTGCAGTCGCAGAAGTCCGTTGCAGGCTTCGTCAATCAATACATTAAAGATGAGAAGCTACGCCAGGTATTCAGTTTTCATCCCTTGCTTATCGGTGGCAATCCATTTCAAAGCACCTCGATCTATGCCTTGATTCATACATTGGAGCAGAAATTTGGCGTCTGGTATGCGATGGGTGGTACAGGTGCGCTTATACGTGCGCTCGCTCAACTGTTTCAAGATATCGGCGGCACGCTAACTCTCAACACCGAGGTCTCCGAGATTGCGATTGACGAGAAAACAGGCCATGCGAAGGGAGTACAGATAGGGACAAGCGGGTTTATTCCTACAGATATAGTAGTGAGCAATGCGGACGTTGCCTATACCTATCTCAACATGATACCTTCGCGTTTCCGTCGCAAAAACACCGATAGGCATATCAAGAGCCTGGAATATGCAATGTCGCTCTTCGTGATTTACTTCGGCACCAATCGCAAGTACGAGCATATCGCCCATCACGAAATACTAATGGGACCGCGCTACAAAGGTCTGCTCGCCGACATCTTCAAGCACAAAAAGCTTGCCCAGGACTTCTCGCTCTACCTACATCGCCCTACCGCAACGGATGCCTCGCTTGCGCCAGAGGGATGTGAGAGCTTCTACGTCCTCTCGCCCGTTCCCCATCTAGGCGGCGACACCGATTGGACGACGATGGCAAAACCTTATAGAGATGCGATTATTGACTATCTTGAGGAGCGATATCTGCCCGACCTCTCGCAGCACATCGTCACCGAACACTACATTGACCCACTCCACTTCCGCGACACGCTCAACAGCTACCTCGGCAGTGCCTTCTCGGTTGAGCCGCTACTTACGCAATCGGCATGGTTTCGTCCGCACAACCGCAGCGAGGACATTCCCAATCTCTACCTCGTCGGTGCAGGCACACATCCAGGTGCAGGCATCCCCGGCGTAATGAGTTCTGGCAAGATTGTGGCGGATATGATTGGAACAAGCTCTGTCACAAACGAACGCGCAAAACTCGCTTCTATAGGGGTATAGATATTGGTAGGGACCGATTTATCGCGTCCTCGGTGGGGCGGGGATGGGGCATGTGTGGGTAACGTTCGTAGTGGTCACATGTGCATACCGACTCATGACCTGGGACTCACGGACGTCGCGTTCCTCGACCGTAAGTCCCGCATCGGGACCGTCGGGAGTGTGGATCAGGGCTGCCTGTGTGATTCGTGTTCCTCCTCGAAGGTGCTGTTGAAGAAGTCGATGAGTCCTAAGGGTGCGCGGTCGTTAAGGCAGAGATCTAGGGTCAGGTGCGAGTCCGCGGCGAACGACTCGCTGCGGGGGAACATTGCCTCTTCATAGGCTGTGAGTGCCGCTTCGATGTCGTCGGGGTGCGCGACTATCGCCTTTCCAAGCTCGGCACCATCGAACATTGCTAAATTCGCGCCGTCGCCGGTCGGCACCATCAGGTGCGCGGCATCACCGAGGAGCGTCACTCCGGGGACGCGCTCCCATCGGTGTCCATTCGGAAGTTCGTAGATCATGCGCGGGATCGGTGCGGTGTCGCTGTCGGTGATCAGCGCGGTGAGTTCCGGTGCCCAGCCGTCGAACTCAGCTGCAACTCGAGCGGTCGCGGCGGTGGCATCGGTGAAGTCGATAGCGGCGATCCACTCTGCGGCGCGGTTCAGCTCGACATACGTGTGAAGAACGCCCCCCACCTCACGGTGCGCGACGATCCCCTTCCCCGGAGTAAGCGCGAACATCGCACCGCCTCCAACCGCTTCTGCTGCCGCGGAGTGCTGCTCGTCGGCGTCGTACAGATACGTCTCGATGAACGTCGTGCCGACGTACTCGGGCTTCGCGTCTGACAGCAGTGGACGGACCTTCGACCAAGCACCGTCGGCACCTACGAGGAGTTTGGTGTTCACTGTTGATCCGTCCGCGAACGTCAGCTCGTGCTGACCGGCACCGAGTGCCATGACATTGGTGAGTTTCTTCCCCCACTGAATCGTCTCGGCAGGCAAGGACTCAAGGAGAATGCGCCGCAGATCGCCCCTAAGCACCTCGGGACGTGCGCCAGTGCCGTCGTCGGGCTGGTCGAGCAGGACCGTGCCATGCTGGTCGAGCATGCGCGTAGCCTCGCCGCCCTCATGGATAATCGCGTGGAACTCGTTGGTGAGGCCAGCCGCTTCGAGTGCGAGTTGTCCGTCTTGTTCGTGGATGTCAAGCTGACCGCCTTGCGTGCGTGTCGCAACCGAGGGTTCCGCCTCGTAGATCGTTGCGGGGATGCCGTGGACGTGAAGGACGCGTGCGAGGATGAGGCCGCCGAGACCTGCGCCGATAATAGTAATGGGTTGTTCTAACATCATTTTTCCTCTTCTTATAATTAACGATATATCGTTAAAATAATAATAACGATATATCGTTAATTTGTCAAGTCTAAACTTGCCCCTTATGGGTGTCCGTTGGGGGCTTCGTTCCCTCATTCTTTTCTTAAACCGCACCATCAGTCCCTATAATTACGCAAGCGAAGATTATATTCATCATTCGTATAGCCAATAACGTATCCTGCTCGGCTTCCTGCCCTGAAGAACAACCGCACCCTTATAATCAGAAATTGAAAGTGCTATATCCTGCAAAAACCAGTGCTTCGCCTCATCCCTCTTTCCCCCAATTGCCAGAATTCGTGCCTCTTGCTCTGGCTCCATCGATACCTCGAATTGAGAGAGTGGTAGCGAGAGACCATCTCCACACGCCTTCAAATACGCCTCTTTCCGTGTCCATGCAGCAAAGAATGCGGCGGTCTGCTTCGATGTGGGTAATGCAAAGAACGCTTTCTGTTCTTGTGACGAGAAAAAGCTATTCACGATTGCTTGCGTATCTGGAAATGCATCCATATATTCGATATCAACGCCAATCGCTTGCTCGCGTGTAAATGCAAATAGTGCTAGCTCATGTGAATGCGAAACGTTAAACTCTATAGTCTGTTCAGACTCTAAGGGCATAAAAAAAGGCTTGCCATTCGCCAAGTACGAGAACGCTATCAACTCTGGAGTGATGTGCAAATAGCGACTCAGCAACATTCGGAGGATGCCACGCCCAACTACAAAGCGTTGCCTGTGTATCTCAAAACGAAACCGTTGCGCTCGCGTCTGCTCGTCTTCTGAAAGCATCTGCCAGAACTGCATGTATTGTGTCGCTAGTGCATCGAGCGAGGCACACCAGATGTGTACCTCGTCGTTTACTAAGAAAAGTTCTGGCGGCGCGATATGCCACTCAGGAGTGGGGGACAGCATGGCCTTACACGTTCAGAATTGCGTATTGTTCGCTGTGTTCGCGCCCTTGCCCTGCCAGTATTTTCGCAATAAGGT
>CAXUGH010000238.1:0-8352 GCA_964250365.1 uncultured Ktedonobacteraceae bacterium | reverse complement strand
CTCGACTTTTGTATACCCTATTATGATATATTGCGTATTATAACTAAGCTGTTGCTTTTGAGTAAGTAGACGAAATAACATCATTTCGTGAGGACATTTTTATGTTTTATGTAATACTGTTGATATTCGCGCTGGTGGGAAGTGCTTTGGTTGTGCTAACAATAGAGAATTTGACGACACCTGTACAATTTATGGTATTTACATGGCAATCGCCATCTATAGGTCTGGGTCTGCTTGTGCTGCTAGCGTTTATTCTTGGTGCGTTGCTACTTTACATTGTGTCGGCTCTTTCGGCACTGCGTGACCGCAATGAGAAACGGCACTTGCGAAGACGTGTGAGCGAACTTGAGCAGCAATTGGCAACGATGGCTCCAGTTACACCGCAACCTGTTGTACCACAGGAGCAGGGTCCAATCTCACCTTTGCCCATGCCAGGAGCAACGGCTCCTCCACAACAAAATTGAAAACATAAAATAACGACAGGGAGACCCATGTGGTCTCCCTGTCGTTATTTTATGTTTGCCAAACCTTGTCCATAATGCGTGACATCAATCCGCGTTTTGGAGATTTTTGCTGCTTGTCCAAAGGTTGCTCTTCTGCTTGTGAAACCGACCCTTCAGTTATCGTAGGTGTGTTAGCAACTTGTGTATAACTGAGTCGAGTGGGAATGGCTATTGCGATAGGCTGCTCGCTCTCTTCCTCTCCCACCTTTGTTATTACCGCTTGCTCTTTCATCACGTAGCTGAGTTGTGCAGGAATGGCAATGGAAGTCTGTCTAGTTTCGTCTTCGCTCATGAGTTTTTGAAGGAGCTGGGACTCGGTTGCGGCGTTCTGCATTGCTTCCTGTGTGTCTGCTTCGTGCAGTTGTTCGCTTGTGGGAGCAGATTCATTCACGGAGTCGAGCCAGTCGTAGGCTCCCTCCAAGGCGAGTTGGCACCATTCAGTGTAGTTGTTGTGAATGAGGTCGAGCTGTTCGCATCGCTCAAGAAGTTGCATCGTGTGGTCGAGCCATCCCTCACCGCGCTCTAGCATGCTGTCGAGCAGATCGACATCCTCGACGCCATACGATTGTAGGCTCGTCAGAGTTGCCAGCGCGATAGGCGAAGGTTGAGCATTACGCATCAGAATGGTGTTATTGACGATGTGTTGCTCCACAACGTCGATTTGCTCCTGCAATGCCGCCGCACGCTGCTGATTCTGCCAGTGCTGATAGTGCTGATAAAACTCCTCGATCTGCTGAGGCTCTAATTGTGAGAAGAGAAGGGATAACGAATTTTCGCTCTCTGTTGTAACTGGAATCTTGTTGGTATCATCCGTCACGCTCACTGGTTGTCCTCCTCTCTCGGCGAAGTTGGGAAGTACGCGTTGCCGTTTGAACCCTCGGAGAAAGTCCCGTTCTCCTGTTTACCCCACCGTTCGAGCCAACGTTGCACCAGTTGATTGGTACGCACACTCTGCGGATCAAGTCCATTGCCCGGTGCTGCTAGAGCAGCTTTACGTAACCACCAGGGTAGTGCTGTTTGCGGTTCGGTCTGCTGTTGGTTATCGGATACGTTTTCTGCCATTTCAGAAGATGGCGATGATTGATGTGGAAGCGGTGGCAGTGGCGCAAACGTCTTCGTTGGTTGTGCTATAGGTGCAGGTGAAGGCGGTTGAACATGATTCTCGAAAAGTGGCTCAAGGTTGGGAAGGCGGCTCCGCTCAAACAGGAGCGAAATAGTGTCAATGCGTTGTATGTCTGCGACCTCGAATTGTTGCTCTACCGCATTCAGTGCCGAGGAAGGTTTTTGGGTATACGAAAGAAGTGCCTGTACGATGCTATTATTGGCATCAAGCGGCTCAGCATGCTGAGCGTTTTGCTCATGTATATGCTGCAACTCTGTTGTGAGATGTTCCTTCAATGTATGGAGTTGCTGGTCAACCTGTCGGTAGTGCAACCATTGTCGATATTGACCCATGTGCCTTCCTACTTCTCGGTGCGTCTCTACTACCTAATCATACAAATATCACGCGTGCAGTATAACACGAGTCCTCCTAACAGACAAGGAAACGAGGACGCATATATAATCAGTATACACATCCCTATGGTGTACTATCGCGCTCAACCGCTGTATTATACGAAATACGCAACAGCATGCCCACGATAATATAGTTGGCGATAATCGAGCTACCACCGTAACTCAGGAACGGAAGCGGAATACCCGTCAAGGGTAAGAACTTCATGTTGCCCGCGATGATAATAAACGTTTGGATGGCGAAAACTGAAGTGAGTCCTGCTGCGAGCAACTGGTTAAATGTATCGGTTGCCTCGATTGCGATACGGAAACCGCGATAGATGATGAGCAAGTAAATGGCGATGATGGCGAAGAGAACCGCCAGACCAAGTTCCTCACCAAGCGCGGTAAATATCATATCGGATTGCACGACTGGCACAAAAAACTTACCTGCAGGATGCCCTAACCCAAGCCCCGCGCCGAGAATGCCCCCACTAGAAAGCGCGATCAATCCTTGTACGACTTGAAAGCCACCTCCAACTGCCTGATAAATTTTTTCACTTGCGTCGCCCCAATTTATAACATTGATGCCAACCACCGCAAAACGAGCGCGAACATAGCTGAAAAGAGCGTAACCGATGAAACCAAGCACTGCAAAGATCAACAAACTCGTTATGACATACGATATTTTCCCGCTACCCAGATAAAGCATTGCCATAAACAATCCGTAGAGAAGGAGTGCCAGACCAAGCTCACGTACAAAGAGGAAGAATAGCAATGCTATACCTAGCATCAGGGCAAGCGGTCCCAATTGCTTCAATGGTGGAAGGCGGAACGGACCGAATTTGAGGCTACCTTCGGCGAGAATGTCACGATTTTCGCTGAGATAGGCGGCAAAGAAAATGACAATACATATCTTGAGCAATTCTGATGGCTGAAAGGCGAAAGGACCGAGATTGAGTTGATCGTGTGTTGGGGCGTCGAGGTTGCGTAGGCCGACGCGAAATGTATTGGCGAGTGTTATAGCCACAAGAATAAGGCCGAAAAAGGCGGCGGTGTATTTGTAGCGTTCCAGCAGACTAATGTTGCGTAGGACAAAGACGGTAATCAGACAGACGATAATGCCTATGAGGACCCACACCAGTTGCTTTGACCCCAACGCGGGATCAGGAAAAGGGCTGAGGTCTGGTCCGAGGCGTGTTGCCATCAAAATACCGATGCCGCTCAAGAGTCCAACAAGTGGGAGTAATACCTGATCGGCCTTGCGGAAGAATACGCTCATAACAATGTTTGCAAGAAAGAGTGCAACGATCAGGCCGAGGGCGGGAATCAAGCCCTGTATAGTGGGGAGATTACGCGTGCTAAGCGATGAGGTTTGGTCTTTGTTCGCTAGTAGCAACTGCGACATCTCAAGTAGCAGAATCAGGAAAGGAATGACAAAGAGTCCTAATTCTGTCCAACGATAGCGTCGGAAGACACCGGGGGATTGACTTGCCATCTATTGTAACCTCTCAAATCTAATACACTATTACTGCGTGAGCTTGAATTGAATGTAGCCAACGCGCACGATGTCGCCCACTTTGGCTGGTAGCGCATTGTAGGCGGGCTGATTGTTCACAAACGTTCCGTTTACGCTTCCTGCGTCCTGCACAAACCACTGTCCGTTGCGATACGTCAGGCGTGAGTGTTCGGACGAAATGAAGTTGTCGGGTAGCTGAATTGTGTTGGTAGGACCGCGCCCGATATTCGTCTGCGACTCAAGATTGAAGCTGGTCCCCGGCGAGAGATTGCTGGGACCGCTATCAACAACCACCAAGTGACCAAGCACTGGTGTTACTCGACCTCCACCATCGACGCTTACAGCAGCAGTCTTTCTCAGGTCACGCGTAATCGCAATCACGACTTGCATGAGAAAGAGGTAGAGCAAGACAATCAGTAACAAGCGTAGTATCAATAAAAAAGAGTCTAAAGGCATAATAAGCTCACCTTCGCTCAAAGTAGAAATCGTAGCTACCAATGGTGAAGCGATCACCATTGCGTAGTGTGTGTTGACGCATTCCTGGCGTCCCATTGATCGTGATGCCGTTCGTACTACCAAGATCAAAAATGGCGAATTGTCCATCGGGTTGATATTTTATTTGGGCATGATACCGTGAAACGCGCTTATCTTCGACAATAATATCATTGCTTAATTGGCGACCAATATTGATAATAGGTTTTTCAATGCGATAGGTCTGCTGTCCCGCCTGTGGCAAACGAATAACTAGGCGTGCAGGTGGCACATTCACAAGTGGAGCGGATGGCACCGACGGTAGATTAGGATTACTTCTTGCATCAGGATAAGGAGCCTGTGCTGGCTGGTTCGGCGAAGATGCACCCACATTGTTGTCGATTCCTGGAAGTGGCTGCCCCTGCGGAAGTTGTGCGCGAATCTGTGCTAACTGTTCCGCGCTGAGAGCCTGAGTTGCCATGACGCCCTCATTTCCGCTCTGGCGATCCGCAAGCTCCGTTTCGATGCGTACCACCCCTGCACGGAGCGAACTATCAGAGTGCATACGCAAAATCGGCACAGTACGTAGTGTGTAGCGGCGATGCCGCGCGAACTCGACGAGGTTATTCTGCCAGTCGCGTATAAACATATCCTGGCTTGCCACGAGTTGCTGATGATCTTTAATGCTCAGGTAGATGTCATAGACGTTGGGAGCCAGACGACGACCCTCCCCCTGTAGGCGCGTGTTGTTCTCCATCGCGCGTTCAAGTTTACGCTCGATCTCGACGGGTTCTATACGCGACGGGAAGAGCCATGCGAATGGACCCTCAACCATACTTTGTATAAACGATTCAAATTTTGAGAGTGGATTCTGGCGAGCCAATTGCTCACCCTCCTAGTTTTGTAATATCTGACGCGCCTGTTGTGCATCAGAGGATATTTGAGCCTTCAATGCATCGATGCCTGAAAAACGTTGTTCACCACGTAACCGTGCAATGAAGTAGACCGCCAAACGTTTTCCATAGAGATTCAGGTCGGCATCGAATATGTGTACCTCTATTCTACGTTCCGTGCCATTAAACGTTGGACGAATTCCAATATTGGCTACACCCTTATAGACGTTAGAGGCCAAGAGGGAGTCACTTGACACGGTACTCTCTGCCTCTGAAATGTGAATCCGTACAGCATACACACCATCCGCAGGTACGAGCCGATGTGCCTCCGGTACCAGATTCGCGGTGGGAAAGCCAAGCTCTCGTCCACGCTCATCGCCGTGTTGCACAATGCCACTAATCAAGGCAGGATGCCCCAGCAGTTCATTTGCCTCCTCTATCTTCCCCTCGCCCACTAGCCCACGAATGCGCGTACTACTGATACGCGTCTGTGTGTCCTCCTCTAAGGGGAGTGCGCGTATCTCGATAGCGTGTTCGCGCCCGTACTGCTCAAGGAACGTCGTGTCACCCATACGGTTACGGCCCAGACTGAAATTTGCGCCAACAACAAGTCCTTTGATGAGAAAGTGTGAACACAAGTCATCCATAAATTCGGTTGCACTCATTGCTACTACGTCTGGCGTGAAGTGAATAACGATGCTCTCGTCGATGTGTCCATATTGTCGTGCCAGACTCAACTTTTCAGCGATTGTTGTCAGCACATGCACATCCATATCTGGCCTTACTACCATCAACGTATGTGGCTCGAATGTGACGATAACAGGTATCGCTCCCAATCTTTCAGCCATACTCCGTAGTTCGTGCATAAGATACTGATGGCCTCGATGAATGCCATCGAAATTGCCAATCGTGATTGCGATAGGGTGCCGTTGTTGCTCCGGTGTCAGGGTTGTCGTAAATTCCATGTTATGTGTGGGCCGTTCCTTTGAATGATTAGGGTGCATCTTGCCCGTTCTTCGGCACTATCTTACCACAGGTATTAGAGGGTAGCAATATTACTCAGCCGCAAACACCTTTCTCGGTTGCCACACACGCCGCTCTTCATCCCAGCCAGCGATGGCGAGAAACTTTCCCTGTGTATCATAGACGCGAGCTAGCTCGGCAGGGAGTTCATCGTAAGCAAAGGCGTTACCGTGAAGGACTTGCGCTACCGTTGCGTCATTCAGATGGAGCGCGGGAAAGCTCTGTAAAACGGCGTCGGCAGAGGTCAACAATTGTGTAAGAGTGTTTTGCTCGACTGCCTCCGCAATCTGTTCTAGCGTACTACTTTCGGAGAGGAGAAAAGGACCGCTACGAGTGCGTACCAGTGCTGAGAGATGTGCGCCGACGCCGAGCCGTTCGCCTAAGTCATAGGCAAGCGAGCGAATATAGGTGCCTTTGCTACAGTCAACTGCCAGCGTCAAGCGTGGTGCTTGCCAATCGAGTATCTGTAACTGGTAGATTTCAATGGGACGTGCCGTAAGAGCAATCTCTTCACCTGCACGCATCCGTTTATACGCGGGTTGCCCTTGCAGCTTGATCGCTGAGTACAGAGGTGGCATCTGCATCTGTTGACCGAGAAATTGCGGTAATACCTCTTCGATACGCGCTCGCGTGAGCTTCGTGGTGTCGCTTGTGCGAATAATTGTGCCCTCAGCATCGTAGGTGTCTGTTACGATGCCGAAGGATATCTCTGCTTGATAGGCTTTGCCGCTCTCGCTCAGGTACTCGGCGACGCGCGTGGCCTGACCAATGCAGATCGGTAAGACGCCGCTTGCCGCTGGATCGAGCGTACCCGCATGTCCAACGCGTTTTTGTTGAAGCAATTTGCGTATTTTCGCAACAACGTCATGTGAGGTCATGCCTGTTGCTTTGTTAATATTGAGGATGCCATCTATGCTCACTCAGGCGTACTTTCTATGATGTTTTTCAACACAGCAACAACCTCCGTCATCGCCTCTTGCACAGGCTTATGAATCGTTGCTCCAGCCGCACGCGCATGACCACCTCCACCAAGACTGAGACAAATCGCGGCTGCGTCGTAAGGTTCGGCGCAACGCAGACTGAGGCGCGTCACATCTGGCTCTTCATAGCTTTTGAAAAACGCGGCTATCTGCACTCCCTGAATATCGCGTATGTAGCCAGAGAAGTTATTGTCCATGTCAACGGTTGCACCGCTTGCATCCAACGTTTCTTTCGTGGCATACGACCATGCAAGGAGACCATTGTGCGCTGTCTGAATGTTCTCAATAACTTTCGCTTGTAGACGCACATGCGCCAGTGAGTGTGAACGATAGATTGGTGCTACAATCGTCTCCGCTATGGCACCTGCCGCGACTAGAATGGCACCAGCCTCCATTGTGCGTGGCGTTGTGCTGGTAAACTGGAACGATGACGTGTCGGTAATCATGCCTGTCAAAAGGCATTGCGCTGCGTCTTTTGGAAGAGGAAGCTGTGCCTGCTGTTGAAACAACACAAGTAGCTCCGTCGTCGAGGCCGCTAGCGGGTCAATAATATTGACAAGTCCACAACCCTGACTACTGACGTGGTGGTCGATGTTGAGAATAGTAACGGTATCGAGAAATACGCGGTGTCGCTCGTACAAGGCACCGTAGCGCGTCAATTCACCGGCGTCGAGGGCGACAACAAGATCAAACGGCTCTTCGCCGACAGCGCCGAGGCTCTGTTGTAGATGTTCGATTCCTGGTAGGAAAGTAAATGACTGTGGTGCTGGATCGGCGCATGCAGGTACACACGTCTTGCCCATTTGCTCCAGGATATGTGTGAAGCCAAGCGCAGAGCCGAGACAGTCGCCGTCGGGATGCTCATGCGCGAGGAGTGCGATACGTTGTGCTGGCTCGATGAGAGCCATAGCGTCTCGTAGCAGCCTCCCATCAATAAGTGGTCGTAGTAATGAAGGCGTGTTCTGTGTACTGGTACTCATGCGTCCTCTTGTGTTTCTAGGCGAGCCGCTGCCGCCGTACTGCGTTCCTGGTCTTCCTGGGAAGCCTGCTTGATAAGTTCGAGAACGTGTGCGCCCTTTTCTATCGACGTATCAAGTTTGAAGGTAAGCTCCGGCATATAGCGAAGCGTGATGCGACTTGCCACCTCGTGACGCAGATAGCCCGCTGCATTACTCAATCCCTTCATCGTCGCTTGCTGTTCCTCTGGTGTGCCCATAACGCTGACGTGTATCTTTGCATGGCGCAGATCGCCGCTCACCTCGACGCGGGTGATACTAGCAAAGCCAACACGGGGGTCTTTGACACGCGTCCGCATAAGCTCACTCAACTCTGCCGCCAGCAGTTCTCCCAACTTCTCTTGTCTATGTGGATTTGCCATCTTTTCCCCTTATTCTAATTGAGAAGAGCAAAAATTTTTTCCGTTAAACACGCAACCACTATATGAATTAAAAATAAATAAATAACGGATTTTA
>CAXUGH010000237.1:4696-8357 GCA_964250365.1 uncultured Ktedonobacteraceae bacterium | reverse complement strand
GCTGTGGCGGATACTGTTGTGGTGTGTACTGTCCTGATGATTGCTGCGGATATAATTGCGGTGGGTATTGTCCCGAAGACTGTTGTGGGTATTGCTGCGGCGGGTACTGTCCCGATGGATTTTGCTGTGGGGGATACTGCCCCGATGGTTGTTGTGGATACTGTTGTGGGGGATATTGTGGTGAATTGTCTGGCGGTTGATTATTCATTGCTGCCTCTTTCCACGAATAAATAAATACAAATCTATGGTATAGACGATAGAATAAACTACAAGTAACGTATTATTATTGTGATTTTCTTCATTCATGGAGAAACCAGGGTGCCCGCAAGGGAACGCCCTTACCATACACGGATGGCCTTCAGACGCTCCCTCGTGGTATAGGAGGGGCGTCCACTTGCGGGTGCCCTGGCCTCTCACGTAGCACACGACTCACGTACAATGAGTTGCGTTGTTAGTTCGACGCGCTTGCTGTCAAGAACTTCTCCTGCAATCAAGCGTAGAAGCATACTAGTGGCAGTGCGTCCCATCTCGAAGAGCGGCTGGCGAATGGTTGTGAGCGCGGGACACATGAGTTTAGAGAAGGGCACGTCGTCAAAACCAATCACGCTGATATCATGTGGAACAACGCGTCCATGAGTATAGAGTGCGCGATACGCTCCTGTCGCTTGCAAATCGCTACAGGCGAAAATAGCTGTCGGAGGTTCCTCCAAAGCCAGGAGTTCACATGTTTGGGTATAGCCTGAATCTGCCTGGAAGTTTCCGGGTCTGACTAACGTCGGGTCGAGAGGAATGCCTGCTCCTTCCAGGGCAGTGCGATAGCCCGCAAGCCTTGCTTTCGCGGAAATGTCGGTGAGAGAACCACAAATGATAGCGATTCTACGATGCCCAAGTGAGAGTAAATATTCTGTTGCGGTGAGGCCACCAGACCAGTTTGTAGCCGCTACAGAGGGAATGTCCGGCGAGATTTCACCTCGGTCATCGATCACCACAAAAGGAATCTCGCTCTGTTGTAGATACGCTAGATGAGGCGATTGCTCACGAGGTAACAAAAGTAACGTGCCATCTGTCGAAGCATCGGTAACTCTGTTAAGCCACTTCTGCTCACGCAGAGAATTATCTTGTGTTGTCGAGAGCGTGAGGCGTATCTGCGTATCGCTCAAGGCGTCTTCGACTCCACGTACAACTTCTAAAATATAATCGCTATTCAATGCAGGTACTACAAGATCAATTTGTCCCGACCGTCTTCCACCAAGAGCGCGAGCCGCTTGATTAGGCACATAATTTCGTGCGGCAATAACATCCTCGATGCGTTTGCGTGTTTTCGAGGCAACATCTCCTCGTTGGTTCAACACTTTCGACACAGTAGGAATGGAGACACCCGCCTCGGCTGCTATCTCCGCGATAGTAATTTTGTTTCTCAAGAAATATCCTTTACCATAAATAGCTTATTCAAGAAAATACGAAAGCGGTATCGTAACAAGATAGAGTATAGCACGAGGCTTTCAACCGTGTCAAGAATTGATGGGTTATGTTGTACCAGCGTTATCTGAATATTGAGGCGGCAAGAGAGAACAAGTTCTCTCTCGCCACCTCGACATTCAGATAGCGCTGGTACTTTGCATGAAACGTTGACAGGTGTATTTTTTCTATGTTATAGTTATTTTTAACGATGATTTCGATATCGATATCGAAAATTTTCTTTCGCTCGATTTATTTTGTTTGCCATATATATGCAAGAAGGAGGTGCGATTCTTCAGAACGGACATTACTACGCTCGTCCGAGGGCGTAATGAATTAGACCCCTACACATGCTTATGACCTGTCATACGTAGGAGTTGTTGAGTAACAGGTGAAGGTGTGAGAGGGGTATATACGGTCGTTGTTGACCTCAACACAAACAAGGTGCGTTAGAGAAAGGACTTTCTCATGATAACTATTAGATCAATGGTGACTCAACGCTTTACTGGTTATGGTAGCCGTGTGCTACTAACATTCGCGCTCGCTGTTGTTGCTTTGTTTGGTACAACGATGTTCCCAATTTTTCATGCGAAAGCAGATATCAGTGCGCGTAACCTGCCACCAAATGGAAAGATTGCGTTTTTCATAGGGCAGGACTCCGACACGCTCTCCGACTATAAAAACGTGCTGAACGCCAACCCCTCTATCCCTCAACCGTATGGCGTGACTCTTTACACCAACATTGTGCTAAACAGCAGTCCCGGAGCGTTGGCAGGTGTGTACTCGAACACAAACTATGGTGCTGGCAACATCAATTTTCCCGCCACGTTGCAGCAGTATCCTAATGCAGCCCTTGCCGTAGGACTCTACTTATCTGACAGCCCAACGTGTACAGATCAACCTTTGCGAGCAATTATCGGTACAAATGATAGTGATGTGACATCGGGCAATCCAAATCTCATCACGCAGTACCGGCAGAAGGTAGATCAGCTTATCAACACATTGAAGGGATACAACCGTCCCGTGTTTCTCCGCATTGGCTACGAGTTCGACAATCCCTTTGTTGGTTGCTACAACGCGACCTATTATGTCGAAGCTTTTCAGTACATCAAAGGACGTATCGACGCGCTAGGAGCGACCAACGTTGCCACCGTCTGGCAAGCCTCGCTCTGGCCCCGCGATGAACACCCCGATCACCCTGAGTATCACTATAATCCGGTCGAGCCAAACCACTTTGATATCTGGTATCCAGGCGATCAATACGTAGACTGGGTGGGTGCCTCGGTCTTTTTCGGCATGAACTTCACACAGTACCAGTGGGCGAATCAGTCCTACACGGTTGCGGCCCGCGACCTGCAAAACAACCTCTTGAATTTCGCACGTAGTCATGGCAAACCCGTCATGATTGCCGAATCCAGTCCACAGGGCTACGACAATGCGAACCAGACCGCGAGCAGCATCTTCGTGAATCAGCCAACGCAAATAGGTGGCGATGGTATCTGGAACTCCTGGTACCAGGACTACTTCAACTTCATCAATAGCAATAAAGATGTCATTCGTGCTGTGGCGTACATCAATACACAGTGGAACAGCCAACCATCATGGCAATGCGCTCCTGGTGCCACTGCTGGAGCCGCCAATTGTGCTCAAGGCTACTGGGGTGATGCACGCATTCAGGCAAACTCGACAATTTTCCAACGCTTCACGCAGAATATCGAGTGCAACACATTCGTCAATGGCACCGTGAATTGTGGTGGCGGGGGCGGCGGTGTGACGCCTACTCCAACATCTGGTGGTGGTGGTGGTGGTAATGGGGCGAATATACCAGGAAACCTTGCCGCGAATGTTGGTGCGGTCTCGAATGGTCAGACGCTGAGCTATACCGTCAATGCCTCGGCGTCGGGTGCGTACTACATTCGCGTGACCGCCTCGTCATCGCAACAAAGTCGCCTATTAGGGTTTAGTGTCGATGGTAACGCTATTGGAAATGCCGCATTTGGTCCTGGTAGCGCGACTATCGGGCCGCCCGACTTCAACTTGTCGAGCGGCAGGCATACCATCAGCGTGACCGCCTTGAGCGATAGCATCTCGATTGCTAGCATCGATGTGTACAAACGATAAGCGAGCGGGATTGCAAAGGGCAGCCGCCCTTTGTCGGGGTGTGGGGTGTCCCCACCCCCCGGCACCCGGCAGAAAGGAGCTA
>CAXUGH010000237.1:0-4686 GCA_964250365.1 uncultured Ktedonobacteraceae bacterium | reverse complement strand
CCGCGCCCCCCCCCGCCCCCCCCGCCCCCCCGCCCCCCCCCCCCCCCCCCCACCCCTGCACCCTGCTTAAAGGAGCTATGCTGATGAAACACTACCTCATAAAACTTACGATACTCTTGTTGCTGTGTCTCCTCTGCCTTGCCAGTGTAACGCTTGTCATTACCTCTTCTGATAAACACGCACAAGCGGCAGGCGCATCACTGTACGATCCAGGTGCAGGGAAAACGCTTCAGTTAATCGGGCAGGACTACGCACAAGACTTTCAAGACTACGTGACTGCTACAAACCGACCACCGGCGGGAGCCTCGGCGTATGGCGACATCTATTCGGGAACGCTCAACTCTAATAGTCAAGCTCTGGTCAACTATGTCGCGCAGAACTATCCCAACTCATATGTTGAAGTTGGTTTAAGCTGGAAAGACGACCTAGCGAATCACGGCTATACAGGTTATGCCGGTGGCTACCACTTGGAGCTAGACGTGGTGAATCATAAGTTCGATGGGCAGATTGACACGTTCGCTGCATACCTCAGAAATCACTCCACGTTGAAGTTTCTGCTACGCCTCGACTACGAGGTAAGCCTGAATATACACGCGAATACGAACCCGAATCAGCTCGATCCATCGAGCTATGATCCCCAGGCATACAAGGACGCGTTCAACTACATCGCGGCTCGTATTCGAGGAACAGATGGCGCGAGTAATGTGGCCTTCGTATATCATCCGGTGCGTGGCATCACTGATGCCGAGCAGTTGTATCCTGGCAACCAGTATGTCGATTGGGTGGGTGTGTCGGTCTTCAATAACGATGTGTGTTTAGATGACAACGGCACAGACAATTGTAGCGGACAGAGAATTGACCCCAATCTAGCGCAGGTACTAGAATTCGCCAGAAGTCAGGGCAAGCCAACGATGATCAGCGAATCAGCCGTGCAAAATCCAATGGACGATAGTGTCTCAACGTTCGAGGATTATCTCAGTCGCATCTTCGATATGATTAACAACAATGATATTCGAGCGTTCGCCTACATCAACTACAATTGGACCGCGCACGGTTGGACGGGCGGCTTTGCCAACACCGACTCGCGTGTGCAAAGAGACCCGCAGGTACTCAACTACTGGCTACAAACCACCGCATCTTCGCGCTACATTCAATACACTGGAAGCAGTGGCGGCGGTGGTGGCGGCATCACGCCCACACCAACCTCTGGGAGTGGAGGCGGCAACGGGATAAATATTCCAGGCAACCTCGCCACGAATGTAGGCGCAGTCTCTAACGGTCAGGTATTAAACTATACCGTCAATGCCTCGGCGTCGGGTGCGTACTACATTCGCGTGACCGCCTCGTCATCGCAGCAGAGCCGTCTATTAGGGTTTAGTGTCGATAGCAACGCTATTGGAAATGCCGCCTTTGGTCCTGGTAGCGCGACCATCGGACCGCCGGACTTCAACTTGTCGGGAGGAACACACACCATCAGCGTCTCTATCCTGAGCGACAGCATCTCGATTGCTAACGTCGATGTCTACAAACGCTAAACAAGAATAGAAGGTGTTTGATTGGATGAAAACCCATGAGGATTTTCATCTAATCAAACACCTTCTATTCCTCTCATCACCTCGTCAAACCAGCCTGCACTAAACTTCCACGAGCCGTAAAGAATAAGGGCACCTACGCCAGTCGGTGAGAAGTTGCCATGATTGCTGAGAATACTCTCTTTGAGGCTTGCAGCGGTGACACGTAGCACACGTAACGCCTGGACTTCGTTATCCTCTGCTTTCCGTTTCGATACCGTCGCAAGCGGAATTTTCAAGCGCGTGACAAAGCAGAGTTCGGGATGTGGCAGTAACGTATCATAGGCCAGACCGAGACAGTACTGTTCGCGGATGTCGTCGCTCTGAATGCCTGTCTCTTCGCGTATCTCACGATTCATCGCTGTGAATGGGTCGGGCGCGTGTCCTTTGTTGTCGATGTCACGCTCCATGAAGCCGCCGATGACGTGAAAACGCCCGTTGTGTCCGTCAGTTCCCTGTCGCTGCTCCAACAGAATGAAGCCGTCGAGCGTCTCAATAACCGAACATACGGAGAGAGCGTTACTTATTCCCTTGCGCGTCAACTGCTGTACGAAGGCAGGAGTACGCGTGGCAACATATTCTTTATAACTGGTATCGCCAAGCGTGAGAGATAACGTCGAGTCAGTGCGTTGCTCTGCGTCTACCATGCGGAACAACTTGCCATCGAAAAGTTGAAAGTTCTGTTGCTGCGCCTGTACCAGCTTCTCCTGCCAGATGCGCTCCATCTCGCTCTGTAATTCGTCCGTCAACTCTATATGCAGAGCAGGATTGTAGTTCACGGTAATCCGGTCGGGCGCGAAACGACCGCGAACAAGAAACTCGAACTCTAGCATGTGCTTATTCCCATTCGATGGTCGCGGGCGGTTTAGAGGTAATATCGTAGACGACGCGGTTGACTCCTGGCACCTCGTTGACGATGCGGTTGGCGATACGTCCCAGTAGGTCGGGCGAGAGACGTGCCCAGTCTGCCGTCATGAAGTCGCCTGTGGTCACAGCACGGATTGCAACGACATTGCTGTATGTGCGGTAATCGCCCATCACGCCAACGCTCTGTAAGGGTGTCAGGACGGCAAAGGCTTGCCCTAGCTCACGGTAGATACCAGCGCGTCGTATCTCGTCGATAACGATGGCATCAGCCGCACGAAGTGTCGCTAGCTTGGTTTCGTCAACGGCACCGATAACGCGAATCGCCAGACCAGGGCCGGGGAAGGGGTGACGCCATACCCACTCATCGGGTAAACCAAGCTGTTGCCCAATCTCGCGCACCTCGTCTTTGAAGAGTGTACGCAACGGCTCGACCAGTTTCAGCGACATCTCTTCGGGCAAGCCACCAACGTTGTGATGCGTCTTGATACGGGTCGCGGTAGCGGCAGTGTCGTGACTGGTGCTTTCGATGACATCGGGATAGAGCGTGCCCTGTGCTAAGAATGAAATGGGACCGTGTTGCTCTTCCAGACGCTCGGCCTCGGACTCGAAGACGCGGATAAACTCTTCGCCGATGATGCGCCGCTTCTGTTCGGGATCAATCACATCGGCGAGGCGTGCGAGGAAGCGTTCCTGTGCATCGACGACGACCAGCGGAATATGCATATGCGTTGCGAAGGTATCTATCACCTGCTCGCGCTCGCCAGCACGTAACAGACCCGTATCGACGAAGACGCACGTCAGTTGTTCGCCAATTGCGCGATGCACAAGCAGTGCTGCAACCGCTGAATCCACACCGCCCGAAAGTCCGCAGAGAACGCGCTCTTCGCCCACCTGAGTACGGATTTGCTCGACCGCCTCTTCGATAACTGTATTTGGCGTCCATGTACCATCGCAGTCACAGATGCGATACAGGAAGTTACGAATAATATCTTTGCCCTGTGGCGTGTGCGTCACCTCTGGATGAAACTGTAGCCCAACCATGCCGCGCTCATTGGCAAGAGCGGCGACTGGATTGCCCTCGGTCGAGGCAAGTACGCGAAATCCCTGTGGTAGCACATCGACGCTATCACCATGACTCATCCATACGGGAAGGCGTAGCACCTCTTCCTGTGGTGCGAGGTGTTCGGTCTGAGCGGGTGAGGCGGTAATGCCTTCAAAGATACGAAATGCCGCATCGTGTTCCGCGTGAGGCAGGACTTCGATAGTGGCGGGACCGTACTCACGCTGTTCATGGGCGAGTTCAACGTGCCCCTCAAGCTGTGTTGCCATAAGCTGCATCCCATAGCAAATACCAAGTACAGGAATACCGCTTGTGAGAATGGCAGGGTCGCAAATGGGTGCCCCTTCATCATAGACGCTTGCGGGGCCACCCGAAAGAATAAAGCCCTTGATATCAAGATGTGATTGTTGCCGGAGCGATGCCAGCGTCGTATTCGCTGGCAACAGTTCGCTATAGACGGAACACTCGCGCACACGACGGGTAATCAGCCGACTATACTGCGAACCAAAATCGAGAACAATGATCGCCTGTCGGCGTTCCTGGGGATGCATGAGCGTCCTTTCTCTTGTTACACCACATCAATACTTGTGCATTGTACGAGACCGCCGGTCTCGTACAATGCACAAGTATTGACATTTTTATTAACTGCGCGGACCACCCGCGACGTAGATAATTTGTCCACTAACGAACCCTGCCTCCTCGGATGCGAGGAAGGTAATCACATTGGCGACATCGCGTGGTTGCCCGACACGCCCAACCGGAATCATTTTCGCGCCCGCCTCAATCTGTGCCTGTGGATCAAGTCCCATTCTACGAGCGGTGGCACGCGTCATCTCCGTGTCGATAAAGCCGGGGGCAACGGCGTTCGCCGTGATGCCAAAGCGACCAAGTTCAATCGAGAGTGTGCGCGTTAAACCTTGAAGACCAGCCTTCGCTGTCGAGTAGTTCGACTGCCCACGATTGCCCAGCGCGGACGTTGAGGAGAGCGAGACGATGCGACCATAGTTCTGCTTCACCATCTGAGCCTGTGCCGCGCGGCTACACAGGAACGCGCCCTTGAGATGCACGTTCATCACCGTGTCCCAGTCGTCGTCGCTCATCTTAAATAGAAGGTTGTCGCGCAAGACGCCCGCGTTATTGACAAGAATGTCGAGGCGTCCAAAACGATTGACCGACTGGACTATAGCC
>CAXUGH010000236.1:0-8409 GCA_964250365.1 uncultured Ktedonobacteraceae bacterium | reverse complement strand
ATCATCGCCACCAGAGGCGATCTGTGTGCCATCGGGCGACCACGCTAATGCATAGGCTTCACTGTATGATGCTGATGCAAATGTAACGAGCGTTTTACCTGTGGTCGGGTCCCACACCTTGATCGAATTGTTTGTGGTGATGGGATTTTCGTGTGCCGATGCTCCCGTTCCAGAGACGATCCGCTTGCCATCGGGCGACCAAGCTACTGACCATACAGGAGCTTTATGATCGCTATAGGTCAAGACATGTAGCCCTGTTGTCGCGTTCCATATCTGCACTGTTCCGTCATAGCTCGCCGATGCAATACGGGTTCCATCAGGCGACCATGCGATACGCGCAACGGGACCACTATGTCCTTTGTATGTGAAAAGCGTCTTGCCGCTTACGGCGTCCTTGACGGTGGCGGTGCCGCTCTCGTCGCCTATGGCAATATGTTTACCATCGGGCGACCATGCTAGACCAAGCACAAAGCCAGACTGATCGTTCAGCGTTGCCAGTAAGTGTCCATTTGTCGAGTCCAATAGCCAGACCAGACTCTTGTTGCCAGCCGCCGCTATACGCTTGCCATCAGGCGACACCGCGACATCAAAAATATAGGAGTTAGCAAGAAAGGGAGAATATTTCCAGAGCGTTTGTCCTGTCGTCGCATTCCACATCTGCACCGTGTCATCATCGCTACACGTCACAATACGTTTGCCATCAGCCGACCACGCCATTCCGATCACACCATCCGAATGCCCTGTGTAGGTCAACAAAGAAGCCGTGCGTGTCGCAATCGTCGGAGTCGGCGTTATCCGTGCAACCGTTGGTGTCTTAGGAGCCGCCTGTGATGATGGATTAGAAGTGCATGCAACCAGGAAGAGTAGGAGGAAAATACTCAGCAACGTTACGCGATATTGTAGACGGAATGGCATGAAGGTATGTCCTTTCCCTGTAATTGGCGTTGTTCAATCCTTGTTGACATTGTGAATCGCTCACAGGGCGTCATAGAATGAGGCCTGTACAGGGTTCAACACTACCAAGCGTTGCAGCAAATGGGTGTACGAGCCTCATTCTATGACGCCCTCGTCCCCGTTGATCAGTGTCCCAACCATTGAAACCCCTTAGATTTGTTACATCTCAAGTGTAGCCTTACCTGGGAATATACGCCATTCGTCGAAAGACGTATTTTTTGAGGAGGGATGGAAGCGTTCAGGAGAGGAGTTGCAATGCTCGCGCTTGCGCGATAGCATGCGTGCGGCTACGCGCGTCGAGTTTGAGGTAGATATGCTCGATATGCTTTTTGACGGTGCCGACTGTAATCACCAGTTGTGCCGCGATCTCTGCATTGGATAAGCCCTCGGCGACAAGTTGCAATACGGCTTGCTCACGCTTGCTGAGCGTGACACGCGGCGTAGGTAGTCGATTGGCGAGTAGACGCAACAGGTAGTTGCCGCTCCTCACATGATAAGGGATTGCGAAGGCACCAGTTCCATTCAGCAGTTGTTGTGCAAAGAAATAGGCATCGTCGAACATATCCTGTTGATAGGCAAATAATGCCTGATCGAAGAGCAACGCGGTGACTGTATATGGATCGCAATAGGTAGATGCAAGAGCAATTGCCGCTTCACCGTAACCCTTTGCACGTCCGTATTCGCCGTTTGTACGCGCAAGTTCTGTCTCAACCTCTAATCTGAAGAAGTCTATATAAGGTGAAGAGGATGTGTAACCATCAGCATTCTCCGAATGCTGATGGTTACACATCCTCTTCACCTCGAATTCTTCGCGTACAAGATTCAGACACGCGTTCAGATTCGTATACGCGTCTTCTTTACGCCCATCGACACGGGCATGAAAGCCACGAATGAAAAGGGCGGCAAGCGTGCTATGGGGAGAGTCAACTCTCTCGGCATGCAGGAGGGTCTCCGTGAAACGCTGCGCTAAGTCATAGGCACTCAAGAGGTCGGCGATGTGCGCGACGGAGCTGAGCGGCTCCCAGAGCAAGGCTGCATATCCCTGCTCTTGTGCAAGCTCTACGCTCTCTTGCCATGCCCGCAACGCCTCATCGAACTTGGTATGGCTCAAGCGCAACCCTGCCAAACGATTGAGGAACAGGGCTTGCTGCCGCCAATTCTGTAGATGGCGGCTCGCCTGGATACCCAGCAGCAGGATGCGCTCGCCATCCTCGTAGCAAGGGAAACGCCCAACAAGGTAGGCAAGACTCTGCACGAGCGCAACGACCTGAGCATAGTCTTCGTTACGCCATGCTTGAGGAAGAGCAGCATACAGCGTCGCTTGCTCTAGCTCCAATTGCGGAACGTCTCTCTGAGAGCGTTCTCTATATGCAGATTGCTCTAGTAAATTCATCGCACGCCTGCCTTTGAGAAGAGAACTATAGAGGACATCGTCGCATATGATACGCAGTTTTATCTGTAAATATCACAGACGAACAACTCACACATTCCAAGAACATCTCCACCGTGCGCTTCGCGCACGGTGGAGATGTTCTTGGAATGTGTGAGAATTTATTCCAATGTTGCCGCCTCTAAGGTGATAAAGCCAGAAGTTGCGCCATTTATTTGTAACAACGTAACTGTAAGCGTCTGATTATCGCTTGTTGCACGGAAGTAAATCGTGTACACACCGTCTACAGGATTGCCAGAACTTGCTAACGAGGCATCGTTGTAGCTTCCACCTCCACTCAGAGTCGCGCCGAAAATACAGCGTGCGGATGTTACGCTGGTATAAATCCGCAAGACGCGCGTTGCTCTTCCTGCCGGTACAGTGATTTGAAAGCCACCGTTAGAGGTCTCAACGCCATTTGTCGCACCCGTTACTACGCTATTAGGCGTCCCATCATACCAGCTAAATTGGATATCGCCGTTGCTATTAGTATATGGAGCGTTACCAATTTCCGTGTAACTGCTGATTTGTGGCTCAACACCAGCCTTTCGGTTGACCGAGTTAGCATCCCCTGCTCCCCACTCTATCCAATCGCGTGTGCCCTCATTGGTCAAATTCACCGTTGCCGGAGGCGTTCCCACCACTCCTTGAATAAGGGCAGGGCCTCCCTCTGGTGGTGCCTGTGTTGGTGCTATTGGTGGCGATGTAGGTGTTACAGTAGGAGAAGGGCTTGGCGTTTTACGTGGTGCTAACGACGGCAGAGACGTGACGGTGGGCGTGATACGAGGCTTAGGCGTGGCAGTCGCGGTCGGGACTACGCCTGGAATGCTCGCGATCTTCGTCGCTGCAAGAGTAGGAGTAGGGCGGTATGTAACCGAGGGCGAATGACCGCGCAGAAGTGGCGACAACGTAAGTACTCCTACTAGCAGGAGAGCAAATAGTAACAGAAGAAGCCAGGGCGGTGGAGGAAAACGGCGTCGATTTTTGTTGATCGCAATGATGGGAAATGCCCGTACTAACTTGGTGTTTTTACGCTCCTCAACTACCTTTTGCTCTGGCTCTGTCGGAGCATCAGGCTCGACATCTCTCTTCTGCTCAGGTTCATGCAGAGTTTTGGATACGGCAAGATCCGCTGCTACGTCTGTTGCGTCCAACCGTTGCGTCACAATGGATTGTCGCCTCTTCGCTTCCGGCAATGCCGCTCTCAGTGCCTGCACAAACAGCATGACATTATCGTAGCGGTTCTCTGGACGGACAGCCATCGCCTTAAATAGTACTGAGTCTACCTCTGAGGGTAACGCTGAATTGATGCGTGAAGGCGCGACAAACGCACGCATTATCGAGCCAGAAGAATCTGTGCCAAGGCTGGAAGGAGTTGGTGGAAGTTTTCCTGTGAGCAGTTCATAGGTAATACATCCCAACGCGTATTGATCACTTTTCGCCGTGACATTACCCGATATCTGTTCAGGAGCAAAATAGGTACTAAGTTCACGCAGAGTTTGCCTATCCGATACATGCTCAAGAATCGAGGCGAGGCCAGGATCGCAGAGTGCGACATCTTTTTCCGCGATAAATAGCACATTCTCTGGCCTGAGATCGCAATGCAAAATGTTTCTTCTATGTAGCGTCGCAAGTACAAAGCCAATTCGTGAGATCAGTTCGACACTTTCAGTCAACGGCAATAGGCGCGGTGCCACCTCTTTCATACGCCGACGAAGCGAGCCACCCGGCACATAAGGTGTAATGAGGAATGGGTGTCCTCTCTCTACACCATACTCCACAACAGGTAAGAGACGCTGCTGCTTGAGCGTTGTTAGAAATTGTGCCTCCTGTAAAAACGCCTCTGAATCTTGTTGTGACGTTACATTGATCGACGTAAATATTTTGACCGCTACAAACGAGTTAGTTGTGACACTACTTTGAGCGAGATAGACATGGCCTAATGCATTGTTCGCCAATTGCTTGATAATCCGGTAGCCACGAATTTCTTTCCCTACAAAGTTGTTTCTCACTAGATGCATGCATTTTCCCCATTGAAACAAAGGCGCAAGAAAATAAATAGAGTATTCTTTGCCCGATAAAAATATAGGTTGCACGAGCAGGGCACCTGTACTCGCATTGCCTTAGCATACTAAATGCACTTGTGTAAGAACAGAGGCCGCAAGTTCAGATGTAGTTAAGAAATGACAAAATTGGTAGTAGTTTGCACATACCAGAGCATGCTCTGGTATGTGCAAACTACTACCAATTTTGTCATTTCTTATATGTTATTATGTTAATGGATTAGCTTCTTTACAAACATATTGCATGTACAGAAAGGACACATCCCCATGCAGCAGACACAACAACAAGACATGGACACCCTTATCGCTAACGAGCTAGAGGAGGGCGAACGCGTTCTCTGGACAGGCAGACCACACCCTAGTAGTCGTGCTAACAATCCTCAGACACGAGTATTCGCTGTACTCGCAATCATCTATGGCATCATCGGCGTTATTATGCTCATTGTAGGGTTTATCGTTTATAGTACCGCCTCCGGTGGAAATAGAGCGGGAGGACTGCTTGGCCTCTCCATTGTTGGGGGTGTCTTCGTTTTGCTCGCCATTATCTTTGGTATTGTAGCCGCTGTATATCGTCCAGGTTTGAAGGGCACGGTCTATGCGATTACTGAGCAGCGTATTCTTACGGTGACAACGGGTCGCGCATTGATTGCATATTCGTATGGTAAAGGAGATATTGGTCCGCTTACTCGTATCGAGCAGCAGGACGGGACGGGCGACCTGATTTTCGCGGTCAATAGACAAGGCTCTCCCTACGGCATGTATGGCTATGGATATTACGGAGCCTACGGCAGTTATGGTGCGGGTGGTGGCACCACTACAGGCTCCAATATGGCGATGGGTCGCGCTTCGGCGAATGCAGGTCGGTTTCTCGGCATTCCTAATGTACGCGAGGTAGAGCGTATTGTGCGCCGCACTTTTAAATAGTATTCTGTATAGAAAAATATGCTGGTAGCGGAACTTGTTCTGCTACCAGCATATTTTTCTATACAGAATGGATATGATAAAAGATGAAACTATTCCTCTTTGGAATGATTTCTATTTTATTTTGTTATTTCGTGCAACATTGCGAGACATTTTCCTCAGCCATTACGTATTATATTAGAACATTTGAGACAGAAAATTGACCTTTGCCCCAAAAACCTACTCAGCGTGTCGTATAATAAGGACTATGTTTTGCTGTAGGGATTTTTATTGTTTTGATAGGGGAGTTGTTACGCATGGATAAAATTGAGTTCCGAGCGATCACGAAACGGTACCCAGGGACAGAGAGAGCCGCCGTCGATAGCGTGAGCTTCGGAGTGCCAGAGAACAGTACATGCATGCTTGTAGGTACGTCTGGTTCTGGCAAGACAACCCTGTTACGCATGGTCAACCGTCTGATTGAGCCAACATCGGGCGAGATTTTGATTGACGGCAAGAATGTTCTGACTGACAACCCGATTGAGCTACGTCGTCGCATCGGCTATGTGATTCAGCAAGTTGGCCTCTTTCCGCACATGAATATCGAGGAGAACATTCGCGTCACCGCTGAGATTGCGGGCGGCTGGTCGAAAGAACGCCTGAATAGTCGTGTGAGCGAGTTGCTTGATCTTGTGGGGCTACCTCCCAATGAGTATCGCCACCGTTTCCCGCGCCAGTTGTCGGGTGGACAGCAGCAGCGCGTTGGCCTTGCGCGTGCCCTCGCCACCGATCCCGCTATTCTGTTAATGGACGAGCCGTTTGGTGCCCTCGACGCTATCACACGCGAACGTATGCAGAATGAACTGATTCGTATTCAACGCGATGTTCACAAGACTATTCTCTTCGTCTCGCACGATATAGCCGAGGCGTTCAAACTGGGCGATCAGATTGTGGTAATGGATCAGGGGCAGATGCTCCAGATCGGCAAGCCCGTTGATCTGCTTCTGAATCCCGCCAACGATTTTGTAAGTAAGCTTGCAGGCTCGGACGACGTTCTCCGTCAACTGCAATACTTACCCGTTATTGATGCTCTGGACCGTGAGCCAGAGGCCGTATCTTCCGCGCATTGGAACGACTTGCCAACAAGCCCAGCCGACGCAACTCTGCTTGACGCTATGTTGAAACTCCTCTCGACCAATGCCCCCGCTCTAGCCATTCAAAATTCGGAAGATACCTCGAAACCCCTCGGCCTCATCACACTCAACAGCATTAACCGCGAGATTACACATGCCCAGCAAGGCAAGTCGCAAAACAATGTTGTTCCAAGAGTGGGAGATACTGTACGCTAGTACACAGATGAGGCAATTTCATGCACTACATATTCCAACCATATAACTACGACCTGACAGACCCTGGGAGCATTCCCAATCTGTTTCTGGCGCACCTTACGCTTGTGCTGGTAATAATGCTCATTTCGCTGGTTATCGCCATTCCAGTAGGGATATTGCTGGCACGCTACAAACGCTTCTACCTGCCCGTTGTCACCATTTCGGGTCTACTCTACACAGTGCCGAGCATCGCGGCCTTCGCCTTGCTCATTCCTGTAACAGGGATATCGCCAGCAACGGCAATCATCCCGATGGTGCTGTACAACCAGCTTGTGCTGATTCGCAATACAACAACGGCGGTGCAGGGCGTTGATCCGCTGCTATTAGAAGTGGGACGCGCAATAGGCATGACCTCGTGGGAGCTACTCACACGCGTTACACTACCACTTGCTCTACCCGTTATCGTGGCGGGCGTGCGTATCGCCACTGTGACGACGATTGGTATTGTTGCGCTGTCCTCGTTGGTCGGGCAAACCAGTCTCGGCAATCTCATTTTCCAGAATATCGCAAGTTTTGATTTGGACGCGATTACAGCAGGAGCGATTCTTACAGCTATCTTCGCCTTGCTCGCGGATGTTCTCCTGTTGTCGTTACAAGTGGCCCTTAACCGAGGACGAAGCGCACTCTCGGTCGCTTAGAAAGGAGAAAGGAGAGCAATGGATATTCTTCACTTTATTCTCGACCCCAAAAGCGACTTCCTGGGGCAGACGCTCGCGTACCTGCAGATATGCGCCATCTCAATTGTGGGGGCAATCGTTATCGGTGTTCTCGTCGGTGCAGCAGTGTCGGGCAATGCGTTTCTCGCGTTTATTGCTGTAAACCTGAGTGGCTTGGTCCGTGCTATTCCTATAATCGCTACCTTGTTTATCTTAGTCCCTTTTTTCGGACTTGGACTCAAGCCTACCTTAATCGCGCTGATTCTGCTGGGCATTCCACCCATACTGCTCAACACATATACGGGTATTCGTGGCGTTGATCCAGCTATGATTGATGCAGCTAAGGGCATGGGCATGACGCGGTGGCAGATTGCAAGCAAGATACAAGCACCGCTTGTCACGCCTCTAGTCGCGGCGGGTGTTCGTACATCAGCGGTACAAATCGTCGCAACGGCGACGTTGGCGGCATTTATTGCAGCGGGTGGCTACGGCGACTATATCGTCGATGGTATCTCCGTCTTCAATTATCCCGAACTCATCGCGGGTTCACTTGCGGTAGCTGTGTTTGCAATCATTATCGAGGTGTTCATGGGCTGGCTGCAACGCCGTCTTACTCCTGTTGGCATCAGGATGGAAGATGTGCAGCCGCTCAAAGCATGATTTGAAAATTTTTATTTCATTGGGATAGAGAAACCGTTGGTTTCTCGATGAAATAAAAATTCTGTAGTGTTTTTTGTTTCTACACATTTAGGAGAAGATTTTATGACGTTTCTAACGCGCTCATTGGGCACAAAAGTAGTGGCGCTTTTCGCGCTTATTTCCCTGCTCTTGCTGGCAGCTTGTGGTAACGGACCGTCATCTGGCGGTACCTCCACTGGGGGTGGCTCGACCTCGAAGGTACCGATTACCGTTGCCAGTAAACTTGATCCCGAAGGACAGTTGCTTGGCGAAATGTACATCCTGTTGCTCCAAAAGGCTGGCTACACTGTCAACCCTAAGCTTGCACTAGGACAGACACC
>CAXUGH010000235.1:0-8443 GCA_964250365.1 uncultured Ktedonobacteraceae bacterium | reverse complement strand
AGTCGTCCGTCAGTTTCATTGCATTCGTTGCCATCGCAACTTATTGTTGCGGCGGTTGCCCGTAAGGATTTGGGTATTGTCCTTGTGAGTTGGGCTGTTGTGGCTGTCCATAGGGGGGGTGATCATATGGATTAGGTTGCTGTGGTTGACCATAGGGATTGGATGGCGGATTGCCTGTAAATGGTGTCTGTGGATACTGGGGCTGTTGAGGATACTGGGGCGCACCCTGCTGTGGATATTGAGGTTGCTGAGGGTACTGCGGCATACCCTGTTGAGGGTATTGTGGCGTACCCTGCTGTGGATAAGAAGGATACTGTTGTTGCCCGTACATTGGTGTTCCAGCGAACGGGGTAGGAGTCGCCATTGCAGGTGCCTTCTTTTTCGGCACGAAGAACGAGCCAACGGCTAGCAAGAGGCCGACAATCATCAACACGATACCGATGCCCCACTGGTTATGGTTGTAGCCCTGAGAGTCTGCTGTATATTCAGGCGTTTTGTATATCGTTTGATTGCTGTTACCAACAGCGGTAATTTCGACTACTTTTGCGGCAGTGCCTGAAAGATGAGTGCCGAGAGTTGAAGTGACATCAACGGATGTGGTCGCACCTGGATCATACACGAAAGAAATGGTGTCGCCATCAGCGAAGCTGTTGATTTTTGGCGCGAAATTATCCTCGTGAATGACATAAATTGCGGAATTTCCATCCATTTGCAGATATCCTGTACCATCAGAGGTAAGATAGTGTGCGATTGTCCCTTGAGGCACACTCTTGTAGCTTGTTTGACGTGAACTGAGTCCGTAGATAAGTCCTACTACGATCAGGAGTACGCCGACGATAATAAGTGCGAAAAATGCGGGTGAACGTTGTTGCATAAAATGTCTCACTCTCTCTTTACTATTATCATAAATACCATAAAGAAGAATTTGCTCTACCCTGAGATAGTAGCTTACTTGCTTTCCTCTATCTTACTTCATCTGTCCATTCTGTTCTAGTAGATGTTTCACATAGTTTGTGTTGCATTCTTCACAATATGGACTCCCATTCTTACATTTTCTAACGGACGGACTCGACGGAAGTACAAGGATATGGTAATATCGGGAGAAATTTGGCGACCTGTCAGGAGTCTGTCTGTGTATTTGAAACGACTAGAGATGCTGGGCTTCAAGAGCTTTGCAACGCGTACTATGCTCGAATTTAGCCCCGGCATAACGGCTGTGCTGGGACCGAATGGTGCTGGTAAATCGAATGTTGCAGACTCGATGCGCTGGGTGTTGGGAGAGCAGAGCATGCGTCAATTGCGTGGCAAGAAGAGCGACGACATTATTTTTGCAGGTGCCAGTGGTCGCGCCGCTCTTGGTATGGCTGAAGTCTCCCTGACGCTCGACAATAGCACCGGATGGGTGCCCTCGGACTATAGTGAAATCACCGTAACACGTCGTAGCTATCGCTCCGGTGAAAATGAATATTTGATTAACAAACAGAAAGTTCGCCTCAAAGACGTTCTCCTGCTACTCGCACAGGCTCGTATCGGTCACGACTCCTACACCGTTGTCGGGCAAGGCTCGATAGATGCCGCCCTGAGTCTGCGTGCTGAGGAGCGGCGTGGGCTGTTCGAGGATGCGGCTGGTATTCGTCCCTTTCAAGTGCAGCGAACCGACGCCGAAAATCGTTTGAAGCAGACCGAGCAAAACCTTGAGCGTCTACGCGATATTGTGAGTGAGATTGAGCCGCGCCTTGCTCCTCTGGCTGAACAGGCACGTCGCGCTGCCGAATATATTCAAGTCAACGGTGAGCTACAAGAGGTCGTTTCGACATGGTATGCGCTACAATGGCGTCGTCTGCATGCGATTCAAGTGCAAGCCGAACAGAGCGAACAAGCGCAGGCGGCACAGGTACAGCAACTAGAGCAAGCCGTGCAGAGGCTACAAGAGCGAGGTAACACACTACGAGCGAATCGTCAACAGACACAGGCACGTATCAGTACGGCTCGTCAGGCGTACAACGATGCCAATACTAGTATGCAAAAGCACGAGCGCGACCTTGCGATTAGCCAGGAGCGCGTCATAAGCTTAGAGCAGCAACGCGCCGATATTCAGCAGGAAGAGCGTCGCCTCCGTGAACGCCTGATCGCTGCCCAGAAAAAGACTATAGACCTTGAAGAGCTGTGTGACGCCGCCGACGAAGCCGTAGACAATGAGGCGGCATCGCTTGCGACGCTCGAAGTCCAGGTTGCGAAGGCACAAAAGGAATATGAGATCGACGAGCGACGTTTGCGAACGGCACAAAACGACCTTATTCAGATACAGGCGCGTCTCGGCTCCGCTCAATCCGAGCTAGGGCGCACGCAAAAGCAGCTTGGTGAGCGTAATCGCACGCTCGCTACCCGCCGTGATACCATCGCCTCCGCACAACAATCGCTACGCGCCATCGAAACGCGCCTTGTCGAAGAACGAGCCGCTTTAAGTACACTACGGCAGGAAGAACAACAAGTGACGCAACGCAAACAAGCTTTGAGCCGTGCCATTGCCGATGCACAGCAAGAAGTCGAGCGACTCAAATCATCGTTGAGCGAGGCTGAACGCCAGAAGCGAACAATCACTGATCGCTTGAATATGCTGAAAAACTGGCGTCAAAGTCTAAGTGGCTATAGCGATGGAGTACGCAATCTTCTACGCGCACCTGCTGGCAGAATATCAGGTCTGCTGGGACCTGTGCCACAACTGGGCATTGCTCCATCTGGCTTGGAGGTTGCGCTAGAGACCGCTTTTGGCTCGTTTATGCAAGCCGTCGTTGTCGAAACAGTAGACGACGCATATGCTGCACTCATGTTTCTGCATGACTCTGGCAAAGCGAGAGTGGTATGGCTAGAGCGCGAGGACGACGATAACGATGCTGGCACGCTCTCTATTTCAGGGCAGGAGGAAGAGGCGGTGTTGCAACGCTATCTTGCGGAGCAACCAACCCTACGTGAAGCTGTTGTTGGCTTCGCATGGCGGCAAATTCAGTGTGAACCTAGATATCTTCCCCTATTTCAACGCATACTGCGTGGCATTGTAATTACTCGTACTCTCGACGCTGCACAGACGTTGCTCGCTTGGGCATTGCCCTTGAGTCTCTCCTCTGCAAGCGACCTCCCCTTTACTTCTATTGTCACGACAAAAGGCGAGATACTGCATGTCGATAGCTGGCTGAGTAGTAGCGGCAAAGACAGTGGTCAACAGGGTTTGCTTGCCTACGAACGCGAATTGCGCGAACTGCCGGAGAAGCTAGAGCAACAAAAAACGTTCATTGACCAGATTCACAGTATGTTAAGCGAGGTACAACGTTCCCAGGAGGGACGCCGTGCCGAGCAAAACGCCGTAGACAAAGAACTGCAAAAGCTCACCAGCCTCATCAACGATGCGAACCGTAGTGTGAATAACTCGCAGCGCGAATTGGAGCGTACAAACACCGAGATACAGCTAGCCGCCTCTGTGGAGCAGCAGCTAGCCGCCGAGGTCGTTGGCTTAGAGCAAGAGGTAGTTGCTGCTCAAGAGCGCGTCAAGGCGCACGAAAAGTCGCAGCGCGAAATGGAGGGACGAGCCGAAGAAATGCGCTACGAGATGGAGGAACGCGCCGCAGTCTATCGTCGGCAGCAGGATCAACTTGGTCACGCACGTACACATGTCGCTGTCAAACGGCAAGAGGCTAAAGCTCTGCAACAGCAACTGGTAGTACAACGCTCACAGGCGCAAGAACTCAAGAGCATGGTCGAGCAACAGGTCACACGTCGCAACGAGGCCGAGCAGCGACAGCAGACTGTGCAGGAAACCATTACACTGCAACGCCTTGAACTAGAAAAGGCGAAGGCGAATGTGCAGACATTGGGCGATACTCTTCATGTGCGTGAGGCCGAATTGACGCAAGACGATTCGCAGATTGCCACCGTCGAGCAGCAGCGCGTACAGGTACAGCAACGCCTCACTGAGCAAGAGTTGCTCTATCGCCGCTCTCTGCTAGAGAGCCAGAAGGCACGCGACGCCGTGACAACACTACTGGAACAGTTGCATGAAGAAATGGGTATTGACAATCCACAAGAGCTAGCAAAATATGAGTCACGCGACATTTCTGCTGAAAATAGTAGTAACGGCAGCATACCACAAAACAATGGCTTGCTTTCAGAGGAGGAAGAGACGCAACTACGCCGTTTACGTCGTCGCGTTGATGCCCTCCGTGCGCGTCTCAAAGCAATGGGTGGCTATGATAGTGCGGCTCCCCAACTCTACGAAGAGACACACACCCGTTTTGAATTTCTCTCCACACAAATTAGCGATATGGAGCAAGCCGCCCTGCAACTTCACGCCATTATCACACAGCTCGATACCACAATGGCGCGTCAATTCGAGGTTACGTTTCAAGCCATCAACATGCGTTTCCGCGAACATTTCACCACGCTCTTCAATGGTGGTACCGCACGCCTCGAACTCGTGACTGCAAAATCCGATGAAGAGAATGCTGCTCCTTCTGGCGGAATGCCTGCCGGAGTTGATGTGATTGTGCAGCCGCCAGGGAAAAAAGTGCAAGACCTCTCGCTGCTCTCTGGCGGTGAACGCGCCCTCGTCTCCGCCGCTCTGCTCTTCGCGCTCTTAGAGATCAACCCACCCCCCTTCTGCCTACTTGACGAAGTGGACGCTGCCCTTGACGAATCGAACGTGACGCGCTTCTGTGATATCCTCAAACGCCTCGCGCAGCGCACACAATTCATCGTCATCACGCACAACCGCGTCACCATGACTTCCGCGCAAGTCTTGTACGGCGTCTCCATGCGTGAAAGCGTCTCACGCCTGTTATCTATGAGAGTCGAAGAGGCGGTGATAGCGGGAGATCGTTAGTTTATATGACAACGATAAATGAACATGATAGCGGCTCTGCCACTATCATGTTCATTTATCGTTGTCATAACTCTTCCCTTCCAGCATCCCCAACACATGTTCGCGTAACACCCTCATCTGTTTCAGTGCCTCATCGCGTCCCTCCGAGGGTGCAATCATGCGTGGCATCAGTGTGATGAAGCTTTGCAATGCGTCCGCCAGTGCCTCGATATCTGCGGTTGTCAAAAGAATCATCCCACCCTCGGTTGATAGCATCGCTACCATCCGACGATGGAGGTCCGCCAGTAACACTCTATCGGTGTCGCGTTGCTTCGAGGGCGAAACCCCTCTTCGTAAATAGATTAGATAGCTACCAAGCATGGTGGCAAGGACGTGAATATCAGTGAGCGAGAGGTGAAGACTGGGGACATGGGTTGGCGGTTCAGAAGAGTTCATTGTGTTCCCTTTTCATGCATTTGCGCTGATCGATGCATGGAAGACTCAGGATGCACCGCAATCGGTCCCGTGTAGACAACTCCTGTTGCACGATGCAAGCCAGCGCGTACTAACGCTGCATGCGCCGCACTAACGGGTTTATTCTGTTCAATGTTCCAGGTTGTGATGTAGAGAACTCCTGAGAGCCGAGCCGCGTCAAGCGAGTTGAGATGATGCGCGGACAAGTAGGCACGAAACGGGAGATTGCCAGTGGGTAACGATTGTGTCACTTGCTGCTCAATGCGAGTGCGTTGCCAATGGTAGGTCTTTGTGTTGCGTCGAGCCATGTTGCTATTCTCCTTGACTTTCTTGTGTTGCCGGTATTATCTCTTGCGTGTCCGCACCCCAATTAGGACAATCCATCAACTGGACAGCCTCCTGCATCTTGCCCTGCTCCACAAGTTGCAGAATGCGACCTGCTCCCTGTTGTAATCGAGCCGTGATGCTGTCGTGATTGGCGACAATGGCTGGACCATAGAGTCCCAAGCGTGAGGCTTGTTCTTGCAGGGCTTGTTGTTCACGGAATTGGGCGACTTCGCTTTTGTGAGTGGTCATATAATGTATTTCCTCTTTCGTTTGTCATAACTTACGAAATCAAGCAAGAAATTCGATGCTTATCTGTGAATTTCATTGCTTTTTACTTGATAAGCACGGTTTCTGATAAGAGGATACCTAATTATTGTGAAGGAGAGAATACCTTTGATTCGTGTCCTTTTCAACTTTACGATGAGTTCTCAACTTCAATTCAACTTGTGTGGCAATGAAATCATCTCTTGCAAATATATTTGCCATCAGATACAATCACTACTGAATACAAGGATACTACTGAAGTTGTGTTTTTAGCGTGAAGGATGTTCTTGTGATAAGAAAGGTAAAAATACCAAATCAAGCACTACGCTATCATCGGGAGCGGCGAAACTGGACACAGGAACAGGCCGCTGAAGCACTGCTTAATGAGTGTGGACCTGGAAAGCGCGGAGAAATCAATCCGAGAATGATTTCACGGTGGGAGCGTGGGGATCAAGTACCGAGCTTTGAGTATCGAGAGAAATTATGCCGTTTATATCAAGTATCTTCTCCCGAAGAACTTGGTTTTCTCGACCGAGAAGAGGTATTCGGTATCCCTACCATATCTCAAGAATCTTCTTCACCGGACATTTCTTCAACCTCATTGGACATCATTACAAACTTTTCTTCTAATCCTACTTTCGATAGTTCCGCTCCATCACAAGTAAGTATTTTTGATTCTGCTCAACCACTGGCTATTGATGAAACGACCTCCGAGTCACTGGGAGATTTTGCTGCACTCACGAATGCATGTCGTCATTTAAGTGAAGGAAATGAGCTTCAGGTTGCAGAGCGCACGCTATGGTCATACCTGCCAAGAGTTGAGACAATCGCAAAGCTCTCGTTTGAGGATCAGCAACCAGCCGCAGACATTGCCTCGCAAGGATACTTGTTAGCGGCTTCACTGGCAGGTCATCGTAATGATTTACAGGCACGCCACCGTTATAGCGAACAAGCTCTCCTTTATGGAAAACTGGCTGGTGATCGTAACTTGCAAATTGCTGCACTCAGACAACTTTCCATTACCTTTGATTACTTAGAGCGACCTGATAAAGTTCTACACATTTATAAACAAGCGATCCCCTACCTCGGAGAAGTTTCCCCGCTCTTGCGAGCATGTGTCTATGCAGGTGTTTCAGGCGCGTATGCCCAACTAAAGCAGAAATCAGAAGCATTTCGCTATATGGACTTGGCCTACGAATATTTTCCTACTTCTCCTGAACGTGAGCCAAGTTTTCTTCATACGATCTGTCGCTACTCTACGCTTGTCTTTTTTGATGGACTCAACTATCTTGATCTCGATCAGCCTCACGAAGCCGAAAAAATACTCGCACATATTGACGGACTCCACCCAAAAGTACAGCTTCCAGAACGAGTTCGTATTGAAGCGATGAACTATCAAGTAGAAATTTTTCTAGCATTGAACGCGCTGGAACAAGCCTGTACTTATCTTGAAGCAGCCGTGCAGTCTGCTCTTGCAATTGGGAGCAAGAGACGGCAGCAAGAGTCTTTCGCTCTTTATCAAAACATGAAGGAAAAGTGGCCTCACGAATCACAAGTGCAAGACCTAAACGATTTGTTTGTCCATTAAAGCACGCTCAGTCACTCGAAGTGTTTTCTCAATCACTTTCCATCGCTCAAGAGATATAGATGGTTGCAGAAGATGCGCCGTTTCCTGATATAAGTGAAGAGCAGCAATCCCTCTTTCTCGTATGGTGGAAGTAGATGCGTTACTCGAAATGGTTCCAGTAGCAATCTGGTGGTAGTAGGTCCATGAAGAGTCTTTCCCAACTGCTTCTTGTACTTGACGAAAATAGGTATTTCCACTAGCAATAAACACCCCTCGCTGTACGGCAATCGCTTCTGCTACGACAGAAGAAATATCTATCGTCATATCTGCAAGAGCAAGCATGTCATCTAATGAGAAAGCTCTCAAACTCTTGAGAACAAGTTCTGTTTGCTCAAGCAAAAGTTGACTTGCATAGCTGTCTGCTGCTTTTTGCAAAGGTGCCCATTGAAACGCTAGTGCCTCTTGCTGAAGTTCTTTTAATGCTCCGTCTTTGTCAAGAAGTATATGAGCTTCTTGAATACCTGGCACGACAAAAATGGCATGCTCTGGTACGGTAAACCAGTCTCGATAAACAGAGATTGGTCGGCTAGAGACGCTAATGAGATACTCTTCACGCCAAAATAAACGTTTCTGAGGGATAGATCGCGTGTTTTCACGTAAAATACGAACGAAATCAACATCACTATAAGGAGGGATAGCTTCTCCACGCGCATAGCTTCCATGCAGTATGATCGCCGTAACGGTATCATCATCAAATTCGTTGATAAGCTGAGAGAGAAATGCTTGAGGTAATGTATTCACTGTATTCTTATCCGAAGTCTCTGAGTTATTCATTGGTTAAGAGTCTCCTAATTTTTCGTCAAAAAAAGTGTTGACAACGCTTTGAGACTATGCTATTATACACCGTGTCAAGAGAACCCGCCTGTCGATGCAGGTGAGCCGGTGTCTATAGCGATGAG